>JALZLC010000114.1 GCA_030858885.1 Actinomycetota bacterium | reverse complement strand
GTGTGGCCCTGGTGGCGTTCTACCTCAACCCATGGGTCCGCTGGCTGCCGATCTACGGAACCATGACGATCATGGTCCTCGCGCTGATGACGCGATATATGGCCTTCTCGAGCCGCACATCAAATTCGGCAATGGCACAGCTAGGTGCTGAGCTCGAGGAAGTCGCGTACATCAGCGGCATCGGGCGAGCGAGGACCTTCGCGCGCATCACGCTGCGATTGCTCAGCCCCGCATTCATCGCCGGATGGATCTGGGTGGCGGCTCACGCGATGCGCAACCTCAGCGTTCCTTTGCTGCTCGCAACGAAGGACAACCAGACGGTCGCTACGACTCTGTACTTCTACTGGAGCCGGAAAGCCAACTTCTCGCTCACATCTGCATTGGGCATTTGTTTTCTTCTTGCGCTCACCGCCATCACTGTTTTTGCCCGTCGTTTCGTTGTGGCTGGTTTCAGCGAAGATGACTAAGAATAAGGAGAGCAAAGTGACAGATATTACGAAGCGGGTCATGACGGTGCCGCGGGGCATCTTCCTGGTCTGCATCATCAGCACGCTGCTTCTGGTCGCATGCGGGGGCGATGCCGGCGAATCCCGCGATGCGGGCGAAGGCGACAGCTCAGCGCCAGCGTATGAATCACGTGAGGACCTGGAGGCGGCGGCCGAGGAGGAATCCGGCGAGTTCAAGGTCTACATGTCCACGCAGGAAGAGGCCATCGCCGAGATCGCCGACGGGTTCGCGGCCAAGTACCCGAATCTCAACGTCGAGATCACCGAGCAGAGCGGTTCCGACGCACAGCGGATCCTGCTCGAGGTCCAGGGCGGGGCCAGCGATTACGACATCCTGTACCTGAGCCAGGAGGTGTACAAGGATTTCCTTCCACACCTCGAACAGATCGACCTGATGGCAATGGCGGAAGCCGGTATCATCGACATCCCGATCGAGATGATCAACCCGGACGAGCCATACAGCGCGGCGTTCGGCAGTGGCATGGCCAGTGCCTCCTACAACCCCAAACTGCTCGACGAGGCTCTCGTCCCGAAGGCGTGGGAGGACTACCTCAAGCCAGAGCTGAAGGGGAAGTTCGCCGTCGACATCGAACCGGTGAACCTCGCAACGCTTGTTCCCGCTTGGGGCGAGGACAAAGTCAAGGAGTTCGCAGCCGACATCTACGAGCAGGATCCCATCTGGGCGCGCGGCGAGACCTACGCGCTGACCACGATGGCGGCGGGTGAATTCCCCTTGCACTTCATGAGCAACTATCACTCGTCGTACCGGGCAATCCAGGAGGCGCCGGACGACCTGGCGAACGTGTTGATCGAGCCCATTCCGGTGCGCTTGACCCAGGCGCAGGGCATCCAGGCCGGAACGGAGAATCCCGCCAGTTCGGTCCTGTTCCTCGAGTACCTAGCCACGCCGGAGGTCCAGGAGGTCTTTGACGAACTGGAGCCACGCCAGTCGTCTCTGTATGCGGAGGGGTCCGAGGTCGCGAAGCTGACGGAGGGCAAGGAACTGTCCCTGTGGGGCTGGGAGGAATTCCCCAAGATGCAGGGGTACCTCGACATGATCCTTGAGGCCTGGGGCTTCCCGACTGCAAAGCTCGTGGATCCAGAGGACTGAGTCCTCGCTGCCTTCCCGTGCCCCCGCGGGAAGGTAGCAACCAGTTGCCATTTCGCTTCCTGGAGGAGCACACCCTTTGAATCTTGAGCCTTGGAAAAAGCAGGAGCACGCCGGCACGCCGGACGTGTTGAAGCGGTTGGTGTACCAGCAGCTGGAGGACGGTCGGGTCGCGACATTGCCGCATGTCATCGAGCAGCTGCCGAAGAAGCCCACGGTGCAGGGGATGGACAGCCCTCATCAAGCTGGTGACCACGTCTCGTACGACATGTTGACGCGAGCACCGCATTACCTGCTCACGAGCCACTTCACGAGCATTGCGCCTGGGGCGCCGGTGCGAGGCGCTCACCGCCACATCAGCGCGCCGACGTTGTTCTCGCTCGAAGGCAGGGGCTGGGAGCGCAACGACGATCAGTACTACGAGTTCGGTGGCATGGATCTCCTCGTCGTGCCCCCGTACACCATTCACCAGCACGGTGGGTTCGATGACGTCGGGTGCGAGATCTACGTGCCTGAGACCGGCCGGATCCACCACATCATGGGGCTGGTCTGGCGCGAGCAGCACAAGCTCAGCGAGAAGCCGTCGTATCCCGAGGGCACAGAGCCGATCTACGAAGGCGAGACACTTCTCGGCTACCGGATCAAAAAGGGTGTGCTCGGCATAAGCGAGGACATCGAGGTGCGGCTCGGGGCCGAACCCCAGCGGGAGGCCGCTTTCAAAGGGCGGCGGGAAGCCGGTCGTTGGGAAGGTGGGGAACCGAAGGACACGTACGAGCGGTACGTGAAGCTGATGCACGACGAGGCGGATTACTGCCGCGAGGTGGACCACGTTGTTCGCGGCGCGGACGTGCCCTGGGAAGACACGCGTCAGGGACGCATCAAGTGGTACACGCATCCCCGCACGGAAACTGCGTCGAAGCAGAAGTGGATCTACGCCCAGCAGATCCAGGGCCGAAGCCGGTCGGGTCGCCACAGGCACGTCGCGGAGGAGCTGATCCTCGTGGTGCAGGGCACCGGTTACGACGTGCATGACGGGCAGCGGTGGGATTGGAAGCCGGGCGATCTGATCTGCATCCCGACGATGACGGATCACCAGCACTTCGTGACGAGCGACGAGCCGGCGGTGCTTCTCAGCTCCATGCCCTCGCACTACACGTTCTGGGGTTTCGGCGGCATTGAACAGATCGAAGACGCTCCCGAATTCGGGATGGAGTAGACGCTGTGGCGCTTGAACGCGAACGGGAACAGCTGGAGCACACCGAGGTCGACCCCAAGCTGTATTACGACTATGAGGGCCGCTTCATCAAGCAGCGTCTCGAGCGGGATCACATGCGGATGCTCCCGCGTGTCGTCAAGCCCGCAATGTTTGCGGAGTCCGGCCATGCGCTGGGCGACGTGAGTGTCTTCGAGCGATTCACCGTCGGCCCCGTTAGCGCGCTGACGTGCCGCGAGATCGAGCTGGAACCGGCGCAGGCCACGCCCAAGGCTCGCCGGATTCCCACCACAACGCTGTACGTCCTCGAGGGGGACGGCACCAGCATCCAGAACGGGGAGAAGCACGAATTCACCGCCGGGGACGTGGTCATCGTGCCCCCGTATACGGAGCATTGTCTGGTCGCCGGCGACGCCGGCTTGCGCGCGTGGGTTCCCGAGACCCGCTTCTGGCATGTCCTGGGATTGTTGTGGCACGAGCACCTCGAACCTCATGACATGCCCGAGGGCGTGACCGCGACGTACGACGCCGACGGCAAGTGGACCGGGTACGACGTCGCCGGCGGGATGCTCGGCCTGCAGGAGGACCTGTATGTGCCGGCAGGTCCAGACCCTCGGCGAGCAGAGGTGTTCGAAGCACGCCGGGCCGTCCGCGACGAGGACAGCTTTCAGGGCGACAACTGGTACGACGAACTCCTGCGGCAACTGCCGCGTGACAACCAGCGCGAGGACGACACGCCACGAGTCGTGCACGGCGCCGATTGTGCGTGGGAGGACACGCGCGGCGGCCGCATGAAATTCTTCGTCACCAACTGGTCGGATGTCTCCGGGCAGGACGTCGATCTCGCGCTGTACGAAATTCCACCCGGTGGCCGCACCGGCAAACACCGTCACATCGCCGAGGAACTGCTGCTGGTCCTGGAGGGTTCCGGCTACGAGGACCACGACGGCACCCGGCATCCGTTTGAAGCCGGCGACCTGATCTGCACCCCGCCCATGACGGCTCATCAGCATGTCAACACCGGAAACGAGACCGTCCGGCTGTTGAGCGCGTGGAGCCATCACCCCGCCCACGAGCGCCTCGGTGGCATCCAGCACATCGAGGACGCAGCCTCAGGAAGCAGCGCGTGACCGGACCTGCACCCGAGACAGACCCCGGGGCACTGCCGCGAGGCGACGACGTCCGCGTGTCGGTCGGCCGGTTGGCGGCGACCTACGCCGAGGTCGACATCGCTCCCGTGGACCCACTGTTGCTGCGCGAGATGGGCATCACAGACCGGGGGGTGGTGCAGCTCACGGCTCGCCGCGGTCAGACGATGGTGACCCGGGTGCGGGCTCTGGCCGAGGACAGCGGTGAGGGTCTCATCCGCCTTGCGGGCCATCAGCTGAAAACACTCCGGGCCGGCATCGGTGATGCGCTGACAATGCAGCGGATCGAGCTTGGTCCGGCGCGACGTCTGATCCTCGAACCGTTGGCGCCTCTGGGACGTCCCATCACCGAGTACGAAAGGGAACTGCTGCCGGAGCTGGCAACGCAGCAGCAGGTTGTGCGAACCGGGATGCTGCTCGCAGTCCAACTGTCCGACTTCCGGCGCAAGGTGCTGTTCCGCGTCCTGGCAGTCACGCCTGGCGTTGGGATCGTGACGCAGGAAACGCGCCTCGTGCTCCGGACGAGCATGCTGCCGCCTGGCGTCGCTGCGAACCTCATCACGTTCGACGACGTCGGCGGGCTCCAGGCCGAGGTCGAGCAGATCCGCGAGCTCGTGCAGACGCCGTTGAAGCATCCACGGGTCTTCGATCAGCTTGGCATCGAACCGCCACGGGGCATCCTGCTCCACGGGCCGCCAGGGGTTGGCAAGACGTACCTGGCGCGCGCCATCGCGAATGAGGTCGGCGCCCACTTCCTGTACATCAACGGTCCCGAAATCCTCAGCTCGGTGCAGGGCGGGACCGAGGCCAACCTCCGGTCGATCTTTGAAGAGGCGATGGAGAGTTCTCCATCCGTTGTCATGATCGACGAGATCGATGCCATCGCTCCCCAGCGACGCGACAGCGGCCACAGTGACGCGCGGATGGGCACACAACTCCTCTCGCTCCTCGACGGCCTGGTGTCGATGGAGGACGTCGTGGTCCTCGGCACTACGAACCGGATTGACGCCATCGACCCTGCGCTGCGCCGGCCAGGCCGCTTCGATCGCGAGATTCTCATCGGGCCCCCCGACGCGCCCGGGCGGCTGTCCATCCTCGAAATTCACACGCGCAGCGTCCCTCTCTCCAGTGATGCGGGGGCATACCTGCCCGAGATCGCCCGCAGCACGCACGGCTATACGGGTGCGGACCTCGTCGACCTCGTGCGCGAAGCAGGCCTGCACGCGCTGCGGCGGCACCTGGGCGCCGGCTTCGAGAGCCTGCAAGGCGAAGACGGCACCATCCCCGACGTGAGCGTGGAGGAGGACGACCTCCGGTACGCCCTCGAGCACACGCGACCCTCGGCGCTTCGTGAGGCCCTCATCACAGCGCCAACCATGCGCTGGCGTGACATCGGTGGCCTGGAGTCGGCCATACAGACTTTGCGCGAGACGGTCGAGCTGCCGCTGGCGAATGCCGCGGCATTCACCGACATCGGCCTGCGCCCGCCGCGAGGCGTCCTGCTCCACGGCCCGTCCGGTACCGGCAAGACCCTCCTCGCGAGTGCGGTCGCGCATGAGTCCGGCGCGAACCTCGTGGCCGTCAGCGGTCCCGAAATCTTCAGCAAATGGCTGGGTGAGTCCGAAGGTCACATCCGCGACGCCTTCGCGATGGCGCGACAGTCGGCGCCTACCGTCGTGGTCCTGGATCAGCTCGACGCGATGGCTCCCCCCCGCACGGGCAGCAACCTCAACCCGGCCAGCGAGCGAGTCGTCAACCAGCTGCTCGCCGAACTCGACGAACTGGCGACGGCACCTCATGTCGTCGTCGTCGGGGTCACCAACCGGCCCGACCTTGTCGATCCTGCCCTCCTTCGGTCAGGGCGCCTCGGCGTTCAGATTGCGATCCCACGACCGGACAAGCGCGCACGGGCCGAGATTCTGCGAATCCATCTGCGGGCTGAGCTGCGGCCCGCGGAGGGTGATCCCGCGTGGCAACAGGCGATCGAGGAAGTGGCCGTCGAGTCAGAGGGCCTGGTAGGCGCCGACCTCGCCGCCTTGTGCGACCAGGCGCGCATGCTCGCCCTGCGGCAGAGCAAATTCGCTCGCCATATTCGGCTCGAACCCGGCCATCTGCTGCATGCCGTGCACGACTCTCAGATCAACACGGTCGCCGACGCTGGCGGCGAAGAACCCGACAACCTGCAAAGGGCTACCGAATGAGCTTGTACGAAGAATCGCAAGCGGCACGGTCGACGCGCGCCGGTGGCACGTTCTATGCCAACGACCTGGTGCTGGCGCGTGAGCAGATGCGCGGCCTGAACGAAGCCCCACACGTCATCCGTGCCGAGGACCAGCTGTGGGAGGACAGCCCACACGGGCGCATCAAGTGGATCGCCCATCCGGGACTCAGTGCCAATGTCACGGACATCGAGGCCTACATCCAGGAGCTGTCGCCCGATGGGCGTTCGGGCAAGCACCGTCACATGGCCGAGGAGTTCGTCTTCATCCTCGAAGGTCGTGGCTACTCGCTGCACTGGGATGTCGAAGCGCTCATCGGTGACGACTACGAGTGGCGCGTCGCGGACACCCCTCAGAGGTTCGAGTGGAAGGCGGGTGACTGGATGTACGTCCCCGTGAACACGGTCCACCAGCACTTCAACTCCGACGGTGAGGAGCCGGTGCGCTTCATCAGCGCGACGTCGCTGATCTTCAAGTACCTGATGTGGCACGACCTCGAGCAATTAGAGGCTGCGCCGGAATGGCAGCAGCCGTGACCCACCCCACTCGGAAAGAGGCCTCACGATGACAGAGCAGGAAGCCATTCAGACCGCCGAAGTGGCGTTGTCGACGGGCAATGTCGAGCGGGAATACGAAGGCGGCCGGGTCTTCGTGCGCGCGATCAAGAGCGGGAAGTACAGCCTGCGCGAGGAACGGCGACGCCAGATCGAGTCACCACGGGTGTACAGCACGGCTGACAGCCCCTGGAAGAACGGTCCCGTCAAGTTCAACAAGACCCTGCTGAAGCCGGGCATGGGCCTCATGCAGACGATCCAGGCGGCAATGCAGGAGATCGCGCCCGGCGGCCGCTCCCAGAAACACGGGCACCAGAATCCCGCCCTGATGTACGTGCTCAACGGGACCGGCTATGACATCCACGACGGTGTGCGGATGGACTGGAAGGCCGGCGACCTTCTGATCGTCCCCCCGGGGACGGTGCACCAGCACTTCAACCCGAGCCAGACCGTGCCGGCCCGGGTGCTCGTGATCAAGACCAAGCCGATCTACAACTTCGCGAACCTCAACTACCAGGAGTTCGTGGAGAAGGCTCCCGAGACGACCGCACCGGGTTGGGAGGACTACGAGCCAACGGAGTGGGGGGCGCCGTGAGCGATCCGCAAGGCCTCCTGTCCGTATCGGGGCTGGTGAAGGCGTACGCCGGTTCGGACGACGGCGCCCGTGCCGTCAACGGCGTGGATTTCGAGATCCCGGCAGGGAAATTCTTCACGCTCCTTGGGCCTTCGGGGTGCGGCAAGAGCACAACCTTGCGCTGTGTGGCAGGACTCGAGACGATCGACGAGGGTCAGATCACCCTCGACGGTCGGGTCGTTTCCAGGGCGCACCCGAAGGTTTTCGTGCCACCGGACGAGCGAGCGCTCGGGATGGTCTTCCAGAGCTACGCCATCTGGCCCCACATGACGGTCTTCGAAAACGTGGCGTTTCCGCTGCGTGCTTCGAAGCGGCGCGTTCGCGGATTGTCGCGATCGCAGGTTCGCGAACGGGTCATGCAGACGCTCGAGCAGGTGCAGCTCCAAAGCTACGAGTCCCGCATGGCGACAAAGCTCTCCGGTGGGCAACAGCAGCGCTTGGCGCTCGCGCGCGCGCTGGTCAACAACCCAAAGGTTCTGCTGCTGGATGAACCGCTGTCGAACCTCGATGCGGCGCTCCGCGAGGAAATGCGGACACAGTTGCGCATGCTCCAGCGCGAGGCAGCCGTCACGACGTTGTACGTCACTCATGACCAGACCGAGGCCCTCAGCATGTCCAACGTCGTGGCGGTGATGAGGGAGGGCCGCATCGTGCAGGCGGGATCCCCGCGCGAACTGTATCGGCGGCCTGCCACCGAGTTCGTCGCCAAGTTCGTCGGCCAGACCAACCTGCTGCAGGGTGAGATCACGGGCCGTGGCGACAACGGCACTTTCAAGATCGACACGACCGCCGGCGCCCTGTTCGCCGTGTGCGCCGAGGGCGTCATCCTCACGGAGAAGGTCGCGGTGTCCATCCGTCCAGAGGACATCCGCATCCACACCGAACGGCCGCCTGCCGGGACACCGAACGTCCTCGAGGCAAAGGTCGAGCGTCGGATGTACTTCGGCGAGATGATCGAGTACGAGCTTCGCTTCGGGCCCGACCTGCTGCTGAGCAAGCAGCACCCCGATGTGGTCGTCCGCCGACGGGAAAGCGTGTTCCTGGAGTTCCCCGTCGAGCATTGCGTGGTGCTCTCCAAGGACCACGGCACCACGGATCGAGCGGTGACGGACACCGAGGACGAAGACTCGGCGGACGAGGCGCATGAGGACGAGGCCCAGATCATGACGGGGCTGCTGTCAGGCGCTGTCCCGCGGCCACCCCAAGACGCCCGGCTGTGACCGCCATGTCTGATTCCGCTGTTTCGCGTCTGCGCGTTCTGAGCACGGCGGCGGCTTCTGATGCCCTTGATCGGCTTGGCCTGCCCGGCAGCGCCTATGGCATCGCGCCGTTGGTGGCTGGTCAGCGAATGGCCGGTCGCGCCTTCACCGTCAGGTACGTGCCCGCAGGCGCCGGCGGCGGCACCGTCGGCGACTATCTCGACGACTGTCGCCCTGGCGATGTCGCCGTGCTCGACAATGATGGGCGGCTGAACTGCACCGTGTGGGGCGACATCTTGACCTCGTATGCGCGTCAACGCGGCCTCGTCGGAACGGTGATCAACGGCGTTTGCAGGGACGTGGCGCACGCCACCCAGCTGGCCTATCCGATCTTCAGCCGTGGCCGGTTCATGCGAACCGGCAAGGACCGCGTCATCGTTGCCGAGGTCGGTGGCGTCGTGACCCTCGGCGATGTGCAAGTTCGTGCCGGCGACATCGTCATCGGCGACGACGACGGCGTCGTCGTCGTCCCGGCCGAGCACGCCGAGGTGGTGTGCAGGACCGGCGAGGGGATCGCGCAGGCGGAGGACGCCATCGTGGCTGACCTCGCGAACGGCGTGTCGCTCGCGGACGCTCGCCGGAGTCATGGCTACCACGATCTCCAGAAGCGGGAGACGGCCGATGCCACACACTGAATCCGAAGCCGACCGCTTGCTGGCGCTCGGCACCGCCACCGTGTTCGAAGCGACTGCAGCGATTGCCATTGATCCGACGGTGCGACCCATGTGGATCGGGGCCCGGATGTGCGGTCCGGCCCTGACCGTGCGATGTGCACCCGGTGACAACCTGCCCTTGCACCTGGTTCTGGAGCAGGCGGCGGCACCCGGCGACGTACTCGTCATCGACGGCTGCGGGGTCATTGTCGGTTACTGGGGTGAGATCCTCACACGTGCTGCGCAGGCTCGCGGCGTCGTCGGGATGGTCATCGACGGTGGCGTCCGCGACGTCGACGCAATGGAGTCGGCCGAATTTCCGGTGTTCGCGCGCGGGATCAGCGTGCGGGGCACGGCGAAGGAATACGCCGGCGAGATCGGAATGCCGGTGACGTTGGCCGGCAGCCTCATCGAGCCGCGGAGCACCATCATCGGGGATCGCGATGGCGTGATCGCGCTGCCACCCCATGACGTGCCGGCGGCCCTGCGGTCGTCACAGCAGCGCCAGGCCACCGAAGCGGAGATCCTCCAGCGCGTCGCTGCCGGCGAATCGACGATGGACATCTACGGGCTGCCACGCCCTGACAACTCGGTGCCCGAACGGATTCCCACCAGGCGCCAATCGCTGCACCTCGACGGCATCGGTCACAAGGCGCCTATCCCTGCGGCTGCTCGCGTGGGCGACCTCGTCGTCTCATCGGGCATCAGCGGCAAGGATCCTGCAACCGGACGACTCGGACACGACACCGGCGCGCAGGTCGAGTTTGCCTTTTCACACATGGAGACTCTGCTGCAGGAAGCCGGCGGTGGCCTCGACAGTCTGGTGCGGGTGACCGTCTTCCTGCGCGACCACGCGGACAAGGCCCTGGTTGACGAAGCGTGGGTCTCGGCGTTTCCGAACCCGAACGACCGTCCGTCCCGCCACACCGTGCCGCTCGAGCGCGGAGGAAAGGCCAACGTGCAACTTGAATTCATCGCATCGCTGTCGGAGGTGTGCCCGTGATCGTCGATGTCCATGGGCACACCGTTGCCCCGGCCGAGGTCTACGAGTATCAGTCGAAGATGATCGCCCGACGCGGCCCGATGGCCCGACCTGCTATCAGTGACGAAGCGCTGGCGGCGAAGCTCGACGGGCACGTTCGCCTGCTGGACGAGGTCGGCACCGACGTCCAGTTCATCTCGCCGCGGCCGTACACCCTGATGCATTCGTTGTTCAACACCCGGCTCGTGGGTCGCTGGACCCGCTTCGTAAACGACATCATCCACCGCCAGGTTGGGCTGCGGCCGGACCGTTTCCGTGGTGTCGCAGGTTTGCCGCAGTTCCGGACGACGGACCTGACTCCCGCCATCGAGGAACTGACCCGCTGCGTCGAGGAATTGGGATTCGTCGGTTGCCTGCTCAACCCGGATCCGATGGAAGGCGAGGCACCACCTCCTCCCGGCCTCGGTGACGAGTACTGGCACCCGCTGTACGAGCGGCTCTGTGAGCTCGACGTTCCAGCATTGATCCATTCGGCATCGTGCGGATCCGAGCGTGAGTCGTACTCGCTGCACTTCATCAACGAAGAGACCATCGCTGTTGTGGGCCTACTCAACTCGAAGGTCTTCACACACTTTCCGACGCTCAAGATCGTGGTCGGGCACGGTGGCGGCGCGGTGCCATATCAGCTCGGACGTTTCCGCGCGCCGGCATTCCGTCGCGGGGGCGAGGACTTCGCCGAAGCGCTGCGCCGCTTGCATTTCGACACGTGTGTGTACTCGCGAGAGGGACTTGAGCTGCTGTTCAAGGTCGTCGGCCCCGCGAACTGCCTGTACGGCACAGAGCGCCCCGGGACCGGGTCGCCGGTGGATCCCTCGACGGGCCGGACGCTCGACGATCTGCGCCCGATCATCGAAGGCATCGAGACCCTATCCGACGCCGACCGCCAGCGGATTTTCGCCGGCAACGCCCACGCGCTGTACGCGCGCGCGTTTTCAGAACAGACCGAACAACGGATCGCCGCCAAGGCCTAAGGAGAAGTCGTGGCTCGCATTGTGCTGGGAATCGGAACGTCGCACGGATCGCAGGTCAGTCTCACGCCCGACTGGTGGCGCAAGCACGGCGAGCTCGATCGGTCGCGCACTCGCTACGACGAATTACTCGCAGGCAACGCAGGCCCCGACGAAAGTGACCTCACCGACGAGGTGCTGCAGCGCAAGTACGACGCGGTGCAGCATTGCGTTGCGACGCTGGGGGACACGCTCGAGCAGGCCGACCCGGATGTCGTCGTCGTGCTCGGCGACGATCAGGGGGAGCTGTACCGCGAGACCAACATCCCCGCGATCTCCGTGTACTGGGGTGACAGCGTGCTCGACATCCCGCGTGACATGACCCATGTCCCGGCGTCGCGCGCGGCAGCCATGTGGGCCAAGCACGCGGAGCAGGAGGAGGAGTACCCCGTCGCGAGTGATCTGGCGCGTCATGTGATCGAAAGCGCCATCGGGGAGGGATTCGACGTCGCGCAGATGGCCGACCAGCCCGACGGCCGGTCCATCGGGCACGCGTTCACCTTCGTGCGGCTGCGCCTGATGCGTGAACGGATCATCCCGATGATCCCGGTGATGCTGAACACGTACTTCCCACCCAACCAGCCCACCGCCGCCCGGTGCTACGGCTTCGGTAAGGCCCTCGGCCGCGCCATCGCCGCCTGGCCCGAAGACACGAAGGTCGCGATCATCGCCTCCGGCGGTTTGAGCCACTTCGTCGTCGATGAGGAGCTGGACCGTGGCGTGCTCGACGCCCTCGCCAAGGATGCCGGCGACGCGCTCGGTGCAATCCCGGAGGGGTCATTGCAGTCCGGCTCCTCGGAGATCAAGAACTGGATCGTCGTCGCCGGGGCCATGAGCGGCTCTGGTCTGACGTTCGACGTCATCGATTACGTCCCTGGATACCGGACGGCTGCAGGGACCGGTTGCGGCATGGCCTTCGCGCGATGGGTCTGACCGCAGCGGACTCGGTGATGTTGGCGTCTGGTGCCGACGCTCTCCTCGCACGACTTGGGCGACTTGACTCGTGCATCGTCAGCGACGCCATGGACGCCCTGGGGCTGGCGGGGGCGCTGGAGGGCATCCGTACGCTGACGCACGGACGCCGGATCTCCGGACGCATTCACACCGTACGGCTCGGGCATGCAGACCAAGGCGACCCTTCCGCCCCTCCGGTTCACCTGGGAGCGAAGGCCATCGAGGCCTGCCAGCCCGGAGACGTGATCGCCGTGGCGAACGACGGCCGGACGGATTCAGGGGCGTGGGGCGGATTATTGAGCGTGGCTGCCAAGCTCCGTGGAGTGGCCGGGGTCGTGATCGACGGGGTGTGCCGTGACGTCGACGAGGCATCGGATCTCGACTTTGCGGTCTTCGCTTGCGGTGCAACCCCCCTGAGCGCACGAGGACGAACTGTCGAACTCGCGACGGATCAAGAAGTTGTGCTCGCTGGTATATCTGCGCGACCGGGCGACTTCGTGGTCGCGGACGGCACAGGTGTCGTCCTCGTCCCCGCGGCCCACGCCGAGGCTGTCGTCACGAAGGCGGAAACCCTTGCCCATCGCGAGCAGGAGCTGCTGGCGAAGCTGCACGACGGCGCCTCTGTGACCACGGTGCTGGACCATCGCTACGAGCACATGCTTCACGACGGCGCCGGGCAGACCGATCCGGACGGCGGTCCCGAGAACGGGGAGGTGCACGAATAGTGCTCGCGAAAGAACTCAACGAAGTCATCACCCGTACCGGCCCCGACACGAAGATGGGCGGCGTGTTCCGCCGCTACTGGTTGCCGGCCCTGCTGTCGGAGGAGGTGCCTGAGGCCGATTGCCCGCCGGTGCGTGTGCGCATGCTTGGTGAAGACCTTGTCGCGTATCGTGACTCGACCGGGCAAGTCGGGCTGGTCGGTGCGTTTTGCCCGCACCGGCGGGCGCCTATGTTCTTCGCGCGCAACGAAGAGGCGGGCCTGCGGTGCGTGTATCACGGGTGGAAGTTCGACGTCGGTGGCAACTGTGTTGACCTCCCGTCGGAACCGCCGGGGAGCGTCTTCAAGCAGAAGGTCAACATCGCGGCCTATCCCACGTGGGAAGGCGGCGGGCTGGTGTGGGCCTATCTCGGACCGCGTGCTGAGATCCCACCAACGCCTGACTACGAATGGCTGCGGGCGCCTGCGACCCATCAGCGCGTATCGAAGACGCTCGAGAACGCGAACTACATGCAGGCACTCGAGGGGGGCATCGACACGGCCCACTCCTCGTTCGTGCACAACAACGACATGGACAACGCGCGCCGGCTGAAGAGCATCGATGTGCACCCGACGCTCGAGGTCGAGAGGACCGATTACGGGTTCCGCTACGCCGGGATTCGCAACGTCGCCCACGACCGGCAGTACGTCCGCGCGTACCAGTTCTTCGCGCCGAACATGCAGATGCGGGCCCGGGTCATCGACGAGAACGGCGACCCACGGTCGATTCCGACCCTCCGCGGCCACATCTGGGTTCCGATCGATGACGAGTGGACCATGGTCTACAACTGGGTCTGCTCCACCGATCCGAATGCCCCGATGTCAGACGAGGCGTGGGCCCGCCATGAAAAGTCGGCGGGGCGAGGGCCGGATGACTTCATCCCGGGGACGTATCGGCTCAAGAGCAACCTGTCCAATGACTACTACGTGGACCGCGAGTTGCAACGCACGAAGACCTACACCGGGATCAAGGGCCTGAACACACAGGACTTCGCCGTCCAGGAGGGCATGGGGCCGATCGTCGACCGATCGTTGGAGCACCTCGGCACGTCCGACCGCGCAATTATCGTCGCGCGCCGGATGCTGCTGGAAGCCGTCGACCGTGTTGCCGAAGGGCTGCAACCACCTGGTGTCGATCCCGACAGCTATCGCGACGTTCGAGCGGCCGAGGCGCTGATCAAGAACGACGAACGCTGGCAGGACGCCATGTCCGACCTGCTGGTCGCCGAGTGGTGATCGCCCACCGCACCATCACGGGTTCGTCATGACGATGGTCACGGCGACCGTCGCGCTCGGCGAAAAGCGCTTGGAGCTCGACGAGTTCCCCATCCCCAGCATTCCGGACACCGCCGGCCTGTTGCGTGTCGAGGCGTGTGGCGTCTGCGGCAGCGATGTCAAGAAGTACGCCCGGTCGATCCCGCCGATGATCCTGGGGCACGAAACCGTCGGTCGGATCGAACAGGTGGGCGACGTCGCAGCCGCCGCATGGGGAGTCGAACCCGGCGACCGGGTCATGCTCGAGGAGTACCTGCCGTGTGGCCACTGCGGGTACTGCCGCTCTGGCGAGTACCGGTCGTGCGCCAGTACCGAGCTGGGCCAGAAGGGGACGCTCCGCTACGGCTCGACGCCTCTGCACGTTGCGCCTGCGCTGTGGGGCGGCTACAGCCAGTACCAGTTCCTGCACCTGAAGTCCGTGCTGCATCGGGTGCCAGACGGCGTCACGCCCGAGCAAGCGACATTCGCACTGCCCCTGAGCAACGGAATCCAATGGGCACAGATCGACGCCGGGGTACGACCTGGTTCCACCGTGGTCGTCCAGGGGCCTGGTCAGCAAGGACTTGCCTGTGTCATCGCCGCGAAGGCTGCCGGAGCTGAGCGGATCATTGTCACCGGACTTGCCAAGGATGGGGGACGGCTGGCCCTTGCGCGGGATCTCGGCGCGACGGACGTGGTGGATGTCAGCGAGCGTGACCTTGCCGAGGCCGTGCTCGGTGTCCTGGGGGGTCGGCTCGCCGACGTGAGCATTGACGTCACGGGGGTAGGCGCACCGACGCTCAACGCCGCGGTCGCGTTCGTGCGGAAGCGCGGCACAGTCGTGCTGGCCTCGGGCAGCGGTAAAGGCGCTGCGCCAGTCGACATCGACCGCATCCGCAAACAGCAACTCACAGTCCTGGGCGTACGCGGCCACAGCTATGCGGCTGTCGAATCCGCGCTGGCCATGATCGCGTCGGGGAGCATCCCATCAGACCGTCTGTGCACCTCGTCATTCGGGCTGAGCGATCTGGACGCAGCGCTCGAGACGACGGCGGGCTTGCGTCCGACCGGCGGCGTCCACGTCACCGTGGCCCCCTGGCATGACGGGAGGACCTAGGACGATGGAGACGCAGCGCATGGAGCACAAGGTGGTCGCCGTTCGCGCGACCGGTCTGATGCCGACAGCCGTCGCTGACAGCATCGCGGATGAACTGGACGAGGCTTCGGGCCACGGCTGGGACCTCAAGTTGCTGCAGCCGATCATCTACAACTCGTCGACGACCGGCTACCTGCTGTTGATCTTCCATCGGCCGCTGGCGACGGCGGAGTGACGGGGTTCCTCCGGCTGTTTCGGCGCACCTTCTCGTCCCTCGGTACTCGGAACTATCGCCTGTTCTTCGTAGGGCAGACCGTGTCCATCGTGGGCACGTGGATGCAGCGCGTCGCGCAGGACTGGCTCATCCTGGAGCTCGGCGGCGGGCCCATCGAGCTCGCGATCGGCGTGGGCCTGCAATCCGTACCGTCGTTGCTGCTCGGAATGTACGGCGGTGTCCTCGCGGATCGAGCGGAACTGCGCCGCCTGATGTTGTGGACGCAGACCTTCTTCGCGTTGCTCTCCGCGACACTCGGTGTCCTGGCACTGACGAACAACCTCAACATTCCGCTGGTGTACGTGTTCGCGTTCCTGATGGGCTGCGCCAACGTCATCGACAAGCCCGCACGGCAATCCTTCGTCGTCCAGATGGTGGGCACGAACGACGTGGTCAACGCCATCTCGCTCAACAGTTCGATCAACAACGCGTCGCGGCTGATCGGCCCGGCCATCGCCGGCGTGATCATCGGGTTCACCAATACCGGCGTGACGTTCCTCGTCAACTCGGCGACCTTCTTCGCGATCATCGCGGCTCTCGTGGTGATGGACCCGGGGAGCCTGACCCCCCGCCTGCCCGCGCCGCGGAAGCGGGGACAGGTAATGGAGGGCTTGCGCTACGCGATGGCCGACCCAGGGATTCGTCCCGTGTTGCTGTCCACCCTTATCGTGTCCAACCTGGCCCAGAACTTCCGTGTGCTTCTCCCGCTCTTCGTGGTCGACGTTCTTGCCGGAGGGGCGAGCGGTTACGGCCTGCTGATGTCGATGCTGGGGCTCGGGGCGCTTGGGGGCGCGCTGGCGTGCGCAGGAATGAACCGGCCGACGCAACGGCTCGTGACGCTTCAACTGCTCGGCTTCGGCTTCATGTCGCTGCTGGCCGCACTGGCCCCGACCTATGTGGTGCTGGCAGCGCTCATGATCGGCGTCGGCGCGGGCAGCACCTCGTTCAACACGACATCGCAGTCCCTCGTCCTGTTGCACGCGGAAGACGACAAGCGCGGACGCATCATGTCCTTGCGGCAGATGTTCTCGAACGCGCTGACGCCGGTCGGCGCCTTGCTCATCGGCTGGGTGTGCGAGGTGTCAAGTCCCCGCTACGGCTTTGTCGTGGGTGCGGGAGCCGCGCTGGCGGGCGCCGCGGTCGTGTGGCGACCAAAGGGCGCGCGGTCCGATCCCGAGATCAGCCGGGACCGGGCCGAGTTGGCATCGATCATCGGTGAAGAGCAGTCACCGGGCGCCGGCCCCGACGATGTCAACCGCGGCGCGCCACGATGAGTGACGTCCACAGCGTGCGCCACGGGCTGTCGCCGGCGACGAACCCCGCGTCTGCAAGCCATGACAGGTGTTCGGCAACGAGGCTGAACGGGGCTTCGTGGCTGTGGCCTCCCCCTCCTGCACGTTTCGCACGGCCGGTCAACGCGGGCTTGATCCGCCGGTATCTCGCCTCGAAGTCATCCGGCGCGGCGAAATGGTCAACGTTGCAGAACCAGCCACCAACGCGCAGCGAATCGTGGATCACCCGGTACAGGTCCTGTGTCCGCGCCGGCGCGAAGTGGTGGATCATGCGCGAGCTGGTAATGACGTCCGCCTCCGGCAGCATTAGCGACCCTGCGTCGCCGGCGTCCGCCAGCATGAACGTCACTCGATGGCCCAACGGGTCGAGGCGCTCCTTCGCTCGCTCGAGCATCGGTTCGGACTGGTCCACCCACGTGGCTGTGGCACCGGGAAACGCGTCAAGCATCACTTCGAGGAAGCCGCCTGGGCCGGATCCGAGATCCACGATGTGCTGGACGCTGCCAAGATCATCGCGCACGAGTTCGGCGCTGATGCGCCAGGGAACGGACAGCATCGCCTCCTTGTTGTCGCGGACCGTCCAGTCCTCGACGTACGCGGTGGATGACCACTCATGAGGGGGCATCAGGCGCTCCTTGTGTGTCGACCGAAGGGCTCCAACTCTACGTCCAATGCCACGCGGATATGCCATCATCAGCACGTTTGGCGCGCCAGCAAGGCACACCAATCCGGAAGGGGAGCACCATGACGCAATGCCGAACCGGATCCTCGCACTGGCACACGCGATGGAACCGTCGCGATGAGTTAATCGAGCAGTGAGAGCAGCACCGTCGAACGGTGATCCGTGGCCAGGACATCGGCATCGAGACGGCGCGGAGGATACGGCAGGGCTCGTACATGAGCGCCGACGGTGGCAACCCCACCCGGCAGCTCGACGCGACCATGCACGAGATCGACCCGGGCGTGACGTCCACCGTTCACCGGCATTCCTGGGACGCGATCATGGTCCCGCTCGCAGGAGCCGCCTGGACCGAGATCGGCGGCCGGCGCTATGACTGGCGCGTTAACAGCCAGCGCCTGGCCCCCGCCGACATCGTGGCGGATTATCTCGAAGATCTTGTATAGCGTCGCCCAGTCGAGTCGGGTTGCCGAACCAAGGAGACGGAGGGCGTCAGAAACGCTTTGATCGCCACGAGCGAGCGCGACATGCTTCGGACCCGGCGGCGGAGCAGGCGAAGGTGGCGGTTCGCCGTCTATTGCTATGGCGGTCGCACTTACTCGTTGACGTTGTTCGACGCTGTCCATGATAAGAACGTGAATGGCGGAGCCCCCCTTCCTTGTGAACATCCCTGAGAGTCTGACAGGCTGGTAGGAGCGATCCCATAGGCGCCCTAACCCGTTAGCTATGCGAAGGAGACTCTCGGCGCATTCTTCAACGTCCGTCGAACTCCGCAGTAGGTCGAACTCCGACGATGCCAAGTAGTGACCGGTTCCGTCCTTGGACACGACTGGATCGCCCTCACCGAAGAGGTCGGCCAGCGTGTCGAGGTCGAAACCGTCCCCGTCAAGGCGTGCCTTCCAGGTCATAGGTAGGGATAGGAGACAGACAGGCGCATCTGAACTACTACCCGCCCGAACTGGTCGCGTACATCCAAGAGACCGGGCCTGCGGATCAGGTCACGCAAGAGTCCGACATCTTCTCGCTGGGCCCGATCTATGTCGAGCTGCTGACCGGGTCACTGCCACCCTTCGACTACGAGCGCTACCGCTACCCCAGCGTGGCCTTGACCGCGGGAGAAGTGCTGCGACTACCGCCGGGCACACTGCCGCCCGAGGTGGTGGACCTCGTCAACAGCAAGGTGCTCGTCGATCCGGCCAATCGCCCGTCGGTCGGGCAGGTCCACGCCGCACTGATGCGGGTGCGGGCACCGATCCCGGCGCCGGTGCCACGCCCAACGCCTGAGCGCCCGGCGCCCTCGGGAGCGCGTGGCCGCCGCGTCGAGCACCCTGCGAGGCAGGGGACTGCGGGCGCTCAGCCGTGTCGCCGAGGCGGCACCGCCCGTCCCCGACACCCACTCTGGACGCCTGCTCGGCAAGCTGCTAAGCCGCATCAAGGACGCCGGCAGCCCATGACCGCGCACTGGCGCTGCGCCGTCTGCGAGGGCGTCAACGCCGACGGCAGGACCTGCGCCGCGTGCGGCGGGGCACGGACATGCAGGGGGTGGGCCGAAACCACGGTCCTCGAGCAGGTCGAGCGGCGTCGCCCTTCACCCGCCTCCGACCCCACCTCCGGTTCCGCTGGAGGATCCCGACCGGGTACCACTGGAAGCGGGGCCGTTCCCCAACCCGGCGGACTTCGGACCCCGTTTCGTCGTGCTGCCGACGCCAGGCGGGTGCCTGTTCGTCTGGCGCGATCAGACACTGTCTGACCCGACCCAGCCAGCCGCAGGCTTCGCGGCTGGCTCGGCCTAGACACGCTCAGACGGAGGGCGGAGTGGTGCCTGTAGTCGGTTCGTCGTCGGTGTAGATCCCGTCGTCGGGGTAGATCCGGTCGTCGCCGGGGTTCGGTTCGCTGACCGCGGCGCCCTCTGGAGCCAGCTCGTCGCTGTAGATCGGCTCGACCTCGTTGATGTCTGCAGCCAGCTCGTCGTTGTACATCGGCTCGCTGACCGCGACGTCCGAAGTCGGTTCGTCGTCGCTGTGGATCAGTTCGCTCACCTTGGCCACGCCCTCGCTGGCCTTGCCGCCGATGACCGCGCCGGCCCGTTCCTTGACCTGGCGGGCCTCGGCCTGCAGCTGCCGGCCCGCGTCGGAGCCGGCGACCCGCCGCCCCAGGTCGAGCAGCTGCTCATAGCGCTCTCGACCGGCCTTCGTCCCCAAGACATAGCCGACAGCCAAGCCGGACAACAGCCGCAGGTTCACACTCATGGTTACCAACTCCCGTGGTGGTGGATGCAGGCGGGCTACGTATCCCGATCCACCAGGGTGCTAACCCTCTCGCGACTCTTAGACCGGCTGGGCGTTGGATTGCAGCACCCTGCGGGCCACGTTGTCGGGCACCTCGTCGTGGTGGTCGTAGCGCATCGTGACGGTGCCTGAGCCGCTCGAAAGGCTGCGTAGCTCGGCGCTGTAGGTCAGCAGCTCGGCCTCGGGCACCATGGCGTAGACGGTCGCGCGACCGGGGGCGGTCTGTTCGCTGCCCTGGATGCGGCCCCGCCGGGCCGACAGGTCGCCCATCACGTCGCCGGTCAGCGCGTCGGGCACGGTCACCTCCACCACCATCACCGGCTCAAGGAGGAGCAAGCCGGCCTGTTCCGCAGCGGCGCGGAAGGCCAGCGATCCGGCCACCTGGAACGCCATGTCGGACGAGTCGACCGAGTGGTGCTTGCCGTCGACCAGGCGGACCTTGACGTCCACCACCTGATAGGGGCTCCCAACCCCTTGGGTCATCGCCTGGCGGATGCCCTTCTCGACGGATGGGATCAGCTGGCGGGGGATGACCCCGCCGACGATCTCGTCGCTGAACACGAAGCCCTCACCGCGGGCCAGCGGCTCGACCTCGATGTGGGCGACACCGTACTGACCGTGCCCACCGGACTGCTTGACGTGCCGGCCGATTCCGGTCGCTGGGCCTCGCAGGGTCTCGCGGTAGGCGATCCGCAGTGGCACCTGGTTGACGGACACGCCGAACTTGCGCTGCAGGCGCGCCAGGGTTACGTCGACGTGCCGAGCGCCGTAGGCGGTCAGCACCAGCTGATGCGTCTCCGGGTCCTGCACCGTACGCAGCGACGGGTCTTCCTCGCGGAGTCGCGCCAACGCCGTCGACAGCTTGTCCTCGTCGCCGGCGGACGCCGGCTCCAGCGCCACCCGATGGAATGGCTCGGGCAGCGGCGCGATCTTGACGGCGATCTCGGTCTCCTGCGCGACCAGGACGTCACCGGTCATCACATCCTCGAGCTTGCCCACGGCACACAGGTCACCGGCGGCGCAGTGGGTGATCGCGGTCTGCTCCTTGCCGCTCAAGCGGAACAGATGGCGCAGGCGGACGCGCTCGCCGGTGCGCCGAACGACGAGGGTGTCATCGGCGTGCAGATCCCCGGCGAGCACCCGCAGCACGTTGATGCGGCCCACGTACGGGTCGGAGAGGGTCTTGGCGACGTAGACGGCGGCGCTGTCGCCCTGGCTCACCGGCGCGGGGCACTCATCGACGATGAAGTCAGCCAGCAGGCGTACGCCGAGGTTGGCGGCGCCCGAACCGCACAGAACGGGAAAGAAGCCGCACGTGGCGATGCCATGCGCAAAGGCTTCGGCCAGCTCCTCGATGCCGGGCTCATCACCGTCGAGGTAGCGCTCCAACAGCGCGTCGTCGGTCTCGACGATGGCCTCGACCAGGGTTTCGCGGTTCCGCAACGCCTGCTCGCGCCGCTCCTGCGGCAGATCGATGGTCGCGCGGCGCCCATCGACCTCGGTGGTGGCGTTGCGGTGGAGCA
>JALZLC010000105.1 GCA_030858885.1 Actinomycetota bacterium | reverse complement strand
CCACGATCGCCGACCGGCTGGTGACCGACGAGCAGCGGCAGCGCTGGGTGGTGCCGATGGTGGAGCGCCACTGGGGCGGCACGATGGTCCTGACCGAGCCGGACGCGGGCTCCGACGTCGGCGCCGGTCGGACCACGGCGACTGATGCCGGCGACGGAACCTGGCACCTCACCGGCGTCAAGCGCTTCATCACCAACGGCGACTTCGACTGGCCGGAGAACATCATCCACCTGGTCCTGGCCCGTCCCGTGGGGGCCGACGGGGCGGCCCTGCACGGTCCCGGCACCAAGGGCCTGTCGCTGTACATCGTCCCCAAGTACTGGGTGGACTCCGACGGCAGCCTGCAGCAGCGCAACGGCGCGGTGGTCACCAAGGTCGAGGACAAGATGGGGCTGAAGGCCTCATCTACCTGTGAGCTGACGCTCGGCGAGCATCGCCCCGCCCGAGGTGTGCTGGTCGGCGATGTCCACGACGGCATCCGTCAGATGTTCCGGGTGATCGAGTACGCGCGGATGTTGGTCGGCACCAAGGCGATGGAGACCCTGTCCACCGGCTATCTCAACGCCCTTGACTACGCCAAGCAACGCGTGCAGGGCGCTGACCTGTCGGCGGCCGCCGACAAGACCGCCCCGCGCGTGGCGATCATCGACCATCCCGATGTGCGCCGGATGCTGCTGGACCAAAAGGCCCATGCCGAGGGGCTACGAGCCCTGATCTTCTTCACCGCGTCGATCCAGGACCGCATCCGCCTGGCCGAGGCCGCAGGCGAACCGGACGCCGAGCTGGTGAAACTCAACGACCTGCTGTTACCGCTCGTGAAGGGCTACGCCTCGGAGAAGTCCTACGAGCTGCTGGCCCAGTCGCTGCAGGTGTTCGGCGGGTCCGGGTATTGCCGCGACTACCCCATCGAGCAGTACCTGCGCGACGCCAAGATCGACACCTTGTATGAGGGCACCACCGGCATCCAGGGCATGGATCTGTTCTTCCGCAAGATCGGTCGTGACCAGGGTGCGGCGCTGGCGGGACTGTTGGCCGAGATCCAGGACCTGGCCAAGGGCGACGCCGGCAACGGCGCGCTGGTCCGGGAACGAGCACTGCTGGCCGACGCGCTGGGCGAGGTGCAGCAGATGCTGGGGGCGATGGTGGGCTTCTTGCCCGAGGAAGGCGGGCTGTACCGGGTCGGCCTGAACACCACGCCGTTCTTGATGAGCTTGTCCGAGCTCGTCGTCGGCTGGCTGTTGCTGCGCGCAGCCGAGGTGGCGGGCAGCGCGCTCGAGCGGGCACAGGACGAGGCCGGCGCCCCGCTGCCCGACGCCGACCGCGCCTTCTACGAGGGCAAAGTCGCCGCCGCGCGCTGGTACGCCGCCACAGTGCTTCCTGACCTGGCCGCCCGCCGCGCTGTCCTGGTGGCCACCGATCTGACGGCGATGGCCCTGGACGACGCGGCCTTCTAGCGCAAGGCCTTACGCGCCCACGCGCCGCTCACCCCGCGCGGATCGCCACACCGAGATGACCGACGGTCGTGCCGGGGTGTCGTCGCGGTCGGGCCAGGTGCTGAACGGGACGGCCAGCGACCCGCCCTCGCCTGGATGCTGCACGGAGACGACCAGCGTGGAGTTGTCCTCGGAGAAGTAGGGCCCGGTGCACTCGGCACCGCGCGGCACGGACAGGAACTGCTGCACCCGGCCCCGCTGCGGGCCGTCGACAGGGACGGCGTGCAGGGCGTCGTTCTTGAAGATGGTGCTGGGCTGCCCATCCGTGGCGATCCATACATTGCCGAGCCGGTCGAACACGACGTTGTCCGGCGCGCCGATGGGGCTGACCCGGCTCTTGTCGTAGCCGGCGAAGTAGGTCTCCGGGTCCTCCGGGTGACCGCACAGCAGGAAGATCCGCCAGAAGAATCGCGTGGCCGCTCCGTCGTTGCCGCGGTCCCGCATCTCGATGACGTGGCCGAAGGTGTTGGGTCCGCGAGGGTTGGCCGCGTCCTCCTGCGACTCGGTGCGCGCGGTGTTGTTGGTCAGCATCAGATACCACGAGCCGTTGACAGGATTGCGCTGCACGTCCTCGGGCCGGTCCATCTTGGTGGCGCCGACCTGGTCAGCGGCCAGTCGCGTGAACACCAGCACCTCGTCCACGCTCATCCCCCGCACATGGCTGGTGGTGCCAGACACCAGCGGAATCCACTCGCCGGCGAAGGTGTCACCCACCGAGTCCATCGGTTCGCCCGGCGCGTCGTCGAAACGGGCCACGGACAGGGTCCCCGAGTCCAGCAACGTCCGGTTGTGCGCATTGTCGCCCTTGCGGAAGCGGCGGTCGCTGACGAACTTGTACAGGTAGTCGAAGCGCTCGTCGTCACCCATGTAGATCACGACGCGGCCATCGGGGGTGAGGCTGGTTTCGGCCCCTTCGTGCTTCATGCGCCCCAGGGCCGTGCGCTTGCGGGGCTTGGAGTCAGGGTCGTACGGGTCGACCTCGACGATCCAGCCGAAGCGATGCGCCTCGTTGGGCTCCTTGGCCAGGTCGA
>JALZLC010000052.1 GCA_030858885.1 Actinomycetota bacterium | reverse complement strand
CGGCCATCGGCATCGAGGTGCCCAACCGCGACCGGGACCTGATCACCCTCGGCGACGTGCTGCGCTCGCCCGAGGCGGCCAACCAACATCATCCGCTGACCGCGGGCATCGGCGTGGACATCGCCGGGAACCCCGTTCTGGTCAACCTCGCCACGATGCCGCACCTGCTGATCGCCGGTGCCACCGGATCGGGCAAGTCGGTGACGATGAACGACATCGTCACCAGCGTGGTCATGCGGTCCTCGCCGGCGCAAGCCCGGATGATCCTGATCGATCCCAAGAGGGTCGAGCTCAACCACTACGAGGGCGTGCCGCACCTGCTGACTCCCGTGGTGACCGACCCCAAGCGCGCCACCGAGGCGCTGGCGTGGACGGTCAAGGAGATGGAGGAGCGCTACGAGCGCCTGGCGCTGCTGGGTTACCGCAACATCGACACCTACAACTCGGCAGTTCGCGATGGCACGATCCGCGCCGCGCCAGCCCTGTCCGGTCGCAGCGACGAGGCGGGTGAGGGCGGTGCCGTAGGCGCCGCCGGCGGGCGGGGATCGAAATGGCAGTTGCTGCCTTACATCCTGCTGGTCATCGACGAGCTGGCCGACCTGATGATGGTCGCGCCCCGTGATGTTGAGGGCGCCATCGTGCGGATCGCCCAGATGGCGAGGGCGGTCGGTATCCACCTCGTCGTGGCGACCCAGCGGCCGTCGGTGGATGTCGTGACCGGGCTGATCAAGGCCAACATCCCCTCGCGGATCGCCCTGGCGATGGCGACCCATGCCGACAGCCGCACGATCTTGGACTCCGGCGGTGCCGAAAAGCTCGTCGGCCACGGCGACATGCTGTTCCTGCCGGCGAACGCCAGCAAGCCGCACCGCCTCCAGGGCTGCTTCATCGACGAGGCCGAGATCGAGCCGATCGTCGGCCATTGCAAGCGCCAGCGCGAGGCCGACTACACCTCGGGCATCGTTCGCTCGGGGCACCAGGCGTCCTTCGCCGACATCACCGGTGACGACGCCTCCGACGAAGAACTGACCCGCGCCGCGATGGATCTGGTAGTCCGGTCAGGTCTCGGCTCCACCTCGATGCTGCAGCGCAAGCTCAAGGTCGGCTTCGCCCGCGCTGGCCGGCTCATGGACGAGCTGGAGACGATGGGGGTGGTCGGCCCGTCCGAAGGTCCCAAGGCCCGTGCCGTCCTCATGAGTGTCGACGAGCTCGAACAGCGCGACAGCCAGGACGCCTAGGCCGCGGCTTCGCCCGGCGCCAGGTACCGGTAGCCGCTGGGCGGCCTCCGCGGCGAGCCAGGCGTTGACGCCATCGAGTCCCCGTTCGTTGAGCTGGGCGTCGTGGATCGCGAACGTCCGCTGCGGCTTGACCGCCTTGACGAAGTCGATCGCCTCGTCGGTGCGCAGCCACGACCCGTGTACCGGCACCAGCAGGGTTTCGATCGGCTGGTTGGGAACCTGGAGGGCATCGCCGGGGTGATACAGGCGATCCTCGACGACGTAGCCGAGGTTGGCGCAGTCTGGCTGCCCGTCGTAGATGAAGGCATGCCGCGACCCGACCGCCCGTACCTTGAAGCCCGCGGCGGTGCACTCCTGGCCGGAGGTCATCGGGATAACGGTCAGCCCACGGGTCGCCTCCAGTGCGGCGATCCGCGCGTCGGCGGGCGCGTAAACGGGGACCCCCAGCCCCGCCAGCCGAAGGACATCGACATGGTCGATGTGCTCATGGGTGAGGAGCACAGCGTTCGCGCCGAGCAGGGCGCGCGGCTCGCTCCAGATTCCCGGGTCGATGACCAGGACGCCGCCGCCCTGCTCGAGCCGTACGCAGGCGTGGGTGTACTTGGTGATCTGCATGATGGGCAACGTACGCCGAGCTGTGGGGCCGTCACCGGTGTTGGTGTTGCGTTGCCTCCGTAGCCGGAGGCAACGTTTCAGGCGCGGCGGGGCTAGGCGACCCGCGCCGGCTGGATCGCCGCCGGGAGCAAGGCGTCGACGGTGGCGGGAAGGCGCACGCTGAAGGTCGAGCCCACACCCAGCATCGAGTCCACACCGACATCACCGCCGAGCGCGCGCGCCAGCGCCCGGACGATGTACAGGCCAAGGCCGGCACCGCTGGTGGTCATGACCAACGGGTCCTCCACACGCTCGAATCGCTCGAAGATGCGCTCGCGGTCCTCCGGCGGGATGCCACGACCGCGGTCGGTCACGGCCAGCAGTACCCCCTGGCCGTCTTCGGCGAGGCGAACGTCCACGCGCGTCCTCGCCTCGGAGAACTTGCAGGCATTGCCAACCAGGTTGTCGAGGATCTGCCGCAGCCTGATGGGGTCGGTGACCGTCACCAGCGTCTCGGGCGCGTCCAAGGCGATCTCGTGGTGGGGGTGGACCGAAGGCAACTGCTCGGTGACGTCACGGGCCAAGGCGGCCAGGTCGGTCGGCGCCAACCGCACCCGCGGAGCGGCGTCGTCCGCCGAGGACAGCTGCCCGACCAGCAGCAGGTCCTCCACCAGGCGCGTCAGGTGGTCGGAGCTCTGCTCGATCTGCGCCAGCAGCTGCTCGCGGCGGTCGGCAGGCACCCGCTCCCAGCGGTGACGCAGCAGCTGGGCGTTGCCCTTGATCGGGGTCAGCGGGGTGCGTAGCTCGTGACTGACGATCGACAGCATGTCGTCTTTCATGCGCGCCACCCGCCGCTCGGTGGTGACGTCGTGCACGACGGCGACCCGCAGCTCACCGTGGGCGCGGTCGCGCACCGTCGAGACTGACACTCGCCAGACGCGTTCGCTGTCGCCGTCGCCGCGCACGACATCGTGGACGCCCTCGCTGGCCCACGGGCCGGCACCAAGGACCTCGGTGGCCCGACGCTGCAGCGCGGCGGGCCCTTCCACCTGCGCCAGCGCCGCCATCGCCGGGTTGCACAGCCGCACCAGCCCGTCGGCGTCCAGCACGAGAATGCCGTCACCGGTGCCGTCGACGACCGCGCCGAGGGTCGCCCGCTCCTGGCGCAGGAAGGTCGCGGCCACCGATCGCTGGGCGTGCACACGCGCCGACGCGGCCAAGCGTTCCAACCACTCCCGCCCCTGTCCGCGCGGGTCCAGCTCGCCAGACCACACGACGAGCACGGCGTCACCGAGGCCGAGTGCGACGCACTCGCCGGCCACGGCCAGCCCTAGCGCTCCGGCCTGCGTGACCAGCGGCTGCGGCAGCGTCGCCTCGACCGGGCAGCCGCCGCTGCCCGCAGGCACCGCACCGAGCCAGCTGCCGTCGCGCCACACCGCCGCGTTGCTGCCCAGAATCGTTCCGACGCCGGCGATAAGGGCAGTCCGCACCTGGTCGGGGTCGGCGGCATCGCCGAGTCGGTGCTCGACCTCGACAAAGGCCTGCGAGCGCTCACGGTCGACGCGGGCGCGCACCTCCTGCCGGTAGGCGGCATGCAACAGCACCAGCGGCACGGCCAGGGTCGGCAGGGCCCAGGGATGGAAGGTGAACAGCAGGACGCCCAGCAGCCCGAGGCACGCGTTGCCGGCGGCGAGCAGCGCTGCGGTCCCGATCATCCGGCGCACCGTGGCGGCGAAGTCGTCGCCGCTGGTGGTGGCGATGATGCCGGCGACGGTCACGGTGTTGACGACCAGGAACAGGGCGACACCGATGGCGGCTGCCGCGACGGCCGAGGGTCCGACCGTGCCGGGCCGGGGAGCCAGCAGCTGGACCACCAAGGTCGCGGCGGCGGCTCCGGCCACGTACTGCGCCAGGTTGAAGGCGAGCTTGACCAGCCGCTGACGCTCAAGCAGCTGCCAGGCGGTGATCGCCAGCACTGCCGCGACCAGCACGGTCGTCGGCGGCGTCAGCAACAACCCTGCCGCCAGCGTCGCGTCACCCAACGTGAAGCGAGCGGTGCCACCGCGCCGGTAGGGGAGATCCACACGGATGGCTTCCCCACCCGCGATGGCGGTGGCCAGCAGCACGATGTCGAGGAGGGACGGCAGCGTCGCGTCGACGGCGACTGCCGCGACCGCCAGAGCGACCGCGACCGCCGCCGTCGCCTGGACCAGCCGGCGCGCCGCCGGAGGCAGCGCGGCGACGGGTGGGCGGGGCGTCCTGGCCAGTGCCGGGATCACGGGGCGGTCATCGACAGCGCCGGGATCACGAGGCGGTCAGCGACCAGCTGTCCCCGGCCCAGCGCACCGCTGCCCAGCGCACGGCGGCCCAGCGCACGGCCGTCCAGCGCACGGCGGCCCAGCGGACGGCCCCGAAGTCGTCGCCGTTCCACTCTCCACCGGCCCAGCCGTCTCCGGCCCAGCGGACCGCCCCCCACTGCGCTAGCTCCCAGTCCTCGTCCCCCCAGTGGTTCCCGGCCCAGCGGACCGCGGCCCAGCGCACGGCGGCCCAACGGACCGCGGCCCAGCGCACGGCCTGCGGAGAGGCGAACGCGTCGTTGCGGCCGTCATCCTTGCCGTGGCCCCAGCCGTTGTCCTTGCCGTCGCCCCGGCCCTTCCCCCGCCCGCGGCCGTGGCCCTTGCCCGGGTCGGCGGCCAGCGCCGCTGCCACCGTGTCCACCGCATCCAGCTGCCCGCCAGCGGCCAGCAGTGCGTCAGTCAGACCATCGCCGTCCAGGTCCGGCCGAGCCGAGGAGGCCAGGGCTGCCACACCGGCCGCCAGGGCGGTCGACATCGACGTGCCGCTGCCACGAAACAGCCCGTCGTCGCTGACCGCGGCCGGGTAGGCGCGAGCAATCACCGAGTCCAGGGGCAGCGAACCCACGTTGCGGACGCCGGAGGCGTGCAGATCGGGCTGGGCGACGCCATCTCGGTCGAGGCCCGAAGCAGAGAAGGCGGCCGTCACGTCATCGTCGCGGGCAGGGGTCCCCTGGTCGTCGTCGGCTCCGACGGAAACTGAACCGGGGCTGGTGGCCGGTGAGGCGAGGGCGCCAGGGCCATCATTGCCCGACGCAGTCACCACCAGGACGCCGTCGGCGGCCAGCCGCTCGATGCCCCGGTCCAGCAGCTGTGCCGCTTCGGTGTTCGGGTCGACCGCCAGGGCCAGAGCGGCGACTCGGATGCCCGCCGCGCGGCCAGGGCCGTCCAGCCACTGCAGGGCCGACAGCACCGAGCCCAATGTCGTGGTGCCGTCGGGCCCGGCGACCTTCAACGAAAGGATCCCCGCCTCGGGAGCGACGCCGCGTGCGACGGATCCCCGACCGGCGATCAGCGACGCCAGGAACGTCCCGTGTCCATACCCGTCCCCGCCGCCGGTGCCACTGAAGTCAATCTCACCGGCGACCGCACCGTCCAGCGCCGGGACCGCAGCCACCCCCGTGTCGATCAAGGCGACCACGGCGCGCTTTCCGGCAAAGGAGTCGGCCCAGGCCTGCGGCGCGCGCGTGCTGGTCACGCCACTATCCAGCTGCAGGCCCGAGTCCGGGTCGACATCCGCGAGGGACTCCCAGCGCAGTCCCGCGTCGGTGTCGAGCGCGGTGTCGGGGGCCGCGGCGCCCGTGACCACGACCGCGCCGGCCACCGGGAGTCGCTCGGCGATCACGGCCCCGACCGGAAGCGGGTCGGTGGCGAGCTGCAGCCAGCTCACGCGCGGCGATTCGAGGGGAACCAACAGGGTGGCCACCAACGTCAACAGCAGAGCAGCACACAAGGCCTGCAGGGGCCGCAGCGGCCGGGCGATGAGTTCCATGGCGCTCCCCCTGGTACGAAAGGGTCAGGTGTCGTTACACAAAGTGATCGGGAGGAGCAGTCCCTGACTACAGGGTCATTCACGCATATCACCCGAATGGGCTAGTCCGCTTTGCCCCAGAATCTCCGCGTCGGGTGGGTTACCCTGCCGGACCCGGCCCGGGGCCGCAGACAGGAGGTCCGTTTGATGCGCAAGGCCGTTTGATGCGCAAGGCCACAGCCGTGGCGGCGCTGCGCCGGCAGCGTCTCGCCACCATCTCGCTACTGGCGTCGTTGCCTGACGCGGCCTGGGAACGCCCGGGCGAAGCCGGCGACGGGCTGAACGTGCACGGCTTGGCGGCCCACCTCGTGGTCGCCGACGAGGCCCTGTTGGTGAGCCGTTGGCTGTCGGGCCGACAGGGTGCCCGCCGGCTGGCCAACGTCATCGGCTGGCACGACGGTGGGCTCGCGGCCTGGTCCAGCGCCTCGCCGGGCGAGGTCCTCGCGGCGCTGGCTCGAAACGGCGACCGGGTCGCCGCCATGGTGCGGGCCACCCCCAGCGCCGCCGTGAACCTGCGCGCATCCGGCGCCCAAGGGCGTCGCTCGTTCCTGCTGCAGGCGCTGGGCCGTCGAGTACTGCACGAGTTCGCGCATCGCGACGACATCGCCGTGGCGGCAGGGGTCGGCCGCGATCTCGAGGGACCCAGCCGGCCCGTCGCCGATGCGCTGACCTTCACGGTGCTCCAGCAGTTCCCGGCCGAAGTCCTGCCGACCCTGGCCGTGGACAGCGGGGTGGTGCGCCTCGCCATCGATCCGATGGGCGCAAGCGCCTGCTCGCCGCCGGTGCGCTCACAGGCTCCGGGGCTGCAGACCTGGAGCTTTGACTTCGCGCGCAAGCAGTACGGCCCGAGGGTGTCAGCGAGGCCGGACGCCACCATCGCCGTCGCAGCTGACGCACTGGCGTTGCTGCGCACGGGACGACGCTGCTGGCGAGCGCTGACCCCGGCGCGGTTGTCGGTCGCCGGCGACGCGGCGCTGGCCGCCGTCCTGCTCGACGCGGTCGCCACGCCCCGCCTCGCCAGCGGCTCTCGAACCGCTCCAGCGGCCTGACGCCACCTGTTCCGCCAGCCAGGTCGCCGGTCCCGCCGCTCCTATACTGGACTCGCCACCCTCCAGGAGGCAGCCAGCCGCTCACAGGAAGTCCGTCCTCCCACCATGGCCACCGGTATCGGCGAGACGCTGCGGACCGCCCGCCGCCAACAAGGTGTGGCGCTGTCGGACGCGGTGGCCCAGACACGGGTGCGCGAGTCCTACCTGACGGCGCTGGAGGAAGAGAACTTTGCCGTCCTCGGCGGGCATGTCTATGCCAAGGGCTTCTTGCGCAGCTATGCGCGATTTCTCGGCCTGGATCCCGAGCCGCTGGTGGAGGCCTACCGGGCCGAGCATGAGCAGGCTGACGACCTGGTGTCGCTGGTCCAACGCCGGCCGGCCGTGGCGATGCGCAGCCAGCGGCCTCCTGGGCTGATCATCGGGTTGGGCGTCGTCGCCTTGGTGATCGTCACGCTGTTCATCATCGGTCTCGGTGCCAACGGCCGGCCCGGTTCCGACGTCGTCCTGCGAGGGGCACCTGAGCCGGTCCGCACCTCCGAACCCGCCCAAGCCGCCGCCCGGTCGCCGACCGGGCGCAGCGAGCGCCCGCGCCCGCAGCGTGCTCGTCCTCGCGAGCGCACCGGGCCTCGACAGGAGCCCAACCGGGAGTCGAATCGCGAGCCGACCGGGGTCCCCGTGCCGAACACCGATCCCACCGAGCAGGTGAGCGGCGACGGGGTGGATCTGGAGCTGGCGAGCACGGGCGGTGACTCGTGGATGCGGGTGACGGTCGACGGCGTGGAGCAGTTCGAAGGCGTCCAGCCTCAGGGGGAAACGGAGTCCTACTCGGGACAGTCGATCACGGTGCGCATCGGTGACGCGGGGGTGGTCGAGGTCACGGTCAACGGGGAGGAGCGCGGGCATCTCGGCGACCGCCGGCAGGTGGTGGACAAGACCTACACCGTCACGGGGTCGGCATGACCCAGGCGACCGTGACCGGCGCGGGCTCGGTCGCGGTGGTGACGCTGGGGTGCGGGCGCAACGAGGTGGACTCTGACCAGGTCGCGGGCGCTCTTGGCGCCGCCGGCTTCCCGCTGGTCGCCGATCCCGACGACGCCGACCTCGTCCTGGTGAACACCTGCACCTTCATCGCGCCGGCGCGCCAGGAGTCGATCGAGGTGGTGCTGGACGCCTGTGACACCGACCGGCCCGTCCTCGTCATCGGCTGCATGGCCGAGCGGTACGGGCAGGAGCTGCGTGCCGCGCTGCCCGAGGTCGCCGGCGTCCTGAGCTTCGCCGACTACCCACGGCTCCCCCAGATCGTGGCCGCGGTGCTGGCCGGTCAGCCCGTGCCGGCACCGCCGGTGGCCGAATCCCGCCACGGCCTGCCGCTGCTGGTCGGCAACGCCGCACCCGCCGCCCCATCCGTGGGCAGCACCTCGCCCACCGCCGGCGCACGGCAGGCCGCGCAGGTCCCGGCGCGGCCCTCGGCCCCGCCCACCGCGTCCTTTCCGGTGCGCACCGTCCCCCATGGCCCCTGGGCCTACCTCAAGCTGGCCGGCGGCTGTGACCGGGTCTGCACCTTCTGCGCCATTCCATCGTTTCGTGGGCGCTTCGCGTCCCGGCCGCTATCCGAGGTGGTGGCCGAGGCGCGCTGGCTGGTCGGTTCGGGGGTGCGCGAGCTGGTGTGCGTCAGCGAGAACACCACCAGCTGGGGCAAGGACCTGCCCAGCGGCCGGCGCGGGCAGGTTGACTTGATCCGCGCCTTCGAGGGCATCGAAGGGCTGGAGCGTGTGAGGCTGCTGTACCTCCAGCCGGCCGAGATCATCCCCGAGCTGCTCGACGCCATGGCCGACAGCCCGGTGGTCGCCGGCTACTACGACCTCTCCCTCCAGCACGCCAGCCCGCCGGTGCTCGCGCGGATGGCTCGCAGCGGTGGTGCCGAGCGGTTCCTGCGGCTGCTCGCCGACATCCGCGCACGGGATCCTCGAGCGGTGTTCCGCTCGTCATTCATCACGGGTTTCCCCGGCGAGACCGAAGCCGACGTTGACATCGTCGAGCAGTTCCTGATCGACGCGCGCTTGGACTGGACCGGCTTCTTTCCGTTCTCGGTCGAGGACGGTACGCCTTCGGCGACGATGCCCGACCAGGTGGACGCGGCCGTCGCCCGCGCGCGGCGTGACCGCCTGACGCAGGTGGCCGAGGCCGCCGCCGCCGACGCCGCCGACGGCTTCGTCGGCAGGACGCTGTCGGTGCTGGTCGAGTCGGTCAGCGGTTCGCAGGCGGTCGGCCGGTCCTACCGGGAGGCGCCCGACACCGACGGCGAGGTGCGCATCGCCGGCTGCGACCTGCCGGTCGGGCAGCTAGCCACGGTCCAGGTCGTCGCCGCCGATGGTGTCGATCTGCTCGCCGAGCCGGTGGCAGCGGGAGTAGGGAAGGCTTGAGCGAGCCGGCGGCACCGGCTGGGCAGTCCGCGCGGTCGTCGCCCGCGCCCGAGCCATCGTGGTTGAACTGGGCCAACGCGCTGACGCTGCTGCGGGTGCTGCTGGTGCCGGTGATCGCCTGGCTGCTGGTGGCCGGCGGCGCCTCGCGGCAGTGGTGGGCCTTCGGCATCTTTGTGTTCGCCGCGCTGACCGACTCCATCGACGGATGGGTCGCGCGCCGCTCGCTGGGCGTGACGCGCTGGGGGCAGCTGGCCGACCCGGCGGCGGACAAGGCGCTGATCGTCGGCAGCCTGGCGGTGCTGGCCTTCCTCGGCCGGCTGCCGTGGTGGGCGGTGGCGGTGATCGTGGTGCGCGAGGTGGCCGTCACGGTCCAGCGCGCGGTCCTGCTGCGGCTCGGCCAGGTCATGCCCGCCAGCCGTTTCGGGAAGGCCAAGACGGTGTCGCAGGTGATCGCCGTCACCCTCTACCTGGCGCCGGTGGGCCCGCGCTGGATCGCCGACGGGGCGTTGATGGTGGCCGTCGCGCTGACGGTGGCGTCAGGGGTCGAGTACGCCTTCCGGGGCAGGAGGCTGGTGCGCGGTGCCTGACACGTCCGCCGAGGTCGTGGCCGTCGGCAGTGAGCTGCTGCTGGGCGAGCACGTCGACACCAACTCGGCGTGGATCTCTTCGCGGCTGGCCGAGGTGGGCGTGGACGTCTACCGCCACACCACCGTCGGCGACAACGTCGGACGGATGGTGGATGCGCTGCGGGAGGCTTGCGCCCGGGCGCGGACGGTCATCGTCACGGGTGGTCTCGGCCCCACCGCGGACGACCTCACGAGAGTCGCCGTCGCGCGACTGGCGAACGTCGAGTTGCAGCGCCATGACGAGATCGTGGCCTACCTGTATGAGCACTTCCGTCGCGGCGGGCGTCAGATGCCCGCTAGCAACCTGCTCCAGGCCGACATTCCCGCTGGCGCGCGGGTGCTCGAGCCCGTCGGCACGGCACCGGGATTCGCGATCGACGTCGACGGGTCCACGGTGTGGTGTGTCCCCGGCGTGCCCCGCGAGATGACGGTGATGGTCGCCCGCGACGTCATCCCTGCGCTGCAGCGTCTCGGTGCGGCCGCGGCCACCGTGAGCCGGGTGGTGCGGACCAGCGGGATCGCCGAGTCGGCGGTGGACGAGGCCTGTGCCGCGGTCACCCGGCGTCTGGAGGCCACGGGCAACCCGACGCTAGCCTTCCTCGCTTCGCGCGGCGAGACGCGGGTCCGGCTGACGGCCAAGGCGCCGGACCGCGACGCCGCGCTGGCGTTGCTCGACCCGCTCGTCGACGAGCTGCTGGAGCTGTTGGGCGCCAACGTCGTCGGCGTCGACGACGAGGGGGTGGAGTCGGCCGTCGCACGGCAGCTGCGACGCCTCGGACTGACCCTTGCGGTGGCCGAATCGATCACCGGGGGCGGTGTCGGCGCGCGGCTGGTGACCGTTCCCGGCGCCAGTGACTGGTTCGCGGGCGGTGTGGTGACCTATGCCACCGAGACCAAATCGCGGCTGGCCGACGTTGACCCATCCCTGCTGGAGGCCTTCGGGCCCGTGTCACAGGAGACGGCCGTGGCGCTGGCCAACGGCGCCCGTGCGCGCTTGGCGGCCGACGTCGGGTTGGCCGTGGTAGGAGTGGCGGGTCCGACGACGCAGGGTGGTCAGCCTGTGGGGCTGACCTGGGTGGCGGCCACGCTGCCCGACGGCTCGTGGCAGGCGACCAGCCGCCGGCTGCCGGCGCGGTCCCGTCCCGACGTGCAGGAGTTCGCCGTCTCCATGGCTCTGGACTTCTTGCGCCGGCAGCTGGCCGAGCTGAGCTGACGTGGGCCACCCTTCTCGGCTCCCGGCGCGTTAACCGGTGCGACTGTTCGTCGCGGTCGCGGTGGCCGCCGAGGTGCGGGCCGCCGTGGACGCGGCGCTGGTGCCGGCTCGTGCGCGCCACCCCGAGCTGCGCTGGGTGGACCCCGCCAACTGGCATCTGACGCTGGTCTTCCTCGGCAACGTCGCCGACCCCGTCGCCGGTGAGGTGAGCGCAGCGGTGGGGACCGTCTGTCAGGACACCGCACCGCTGGAGCTGGCGCTGGACGCCAGGCTGGGGACGTTCGCCTCGGGCGTGCTGTGGGCAGGGCTGCGCCCGCATCCGGACCTGGCCGCCTTGGCGCGGGGGTTGTCCGCAGCGCTGCGCGACGTGACGCCGCTGCCCGACGCCGACCGTGAGTTCCGTGCTCACCTGACGTTGGCTCGGGCTGGCCGGGGTCGGCGGATCCCGGGCGGGCTGGCGACCCAGGTGCGGCTGCCGGCGGGGTCGTGGACCTGTGACGAGGTCACGCTGCTGCAGTCGCTGCAGTCCGCCGCGCGGGGCAACCGCTACGTTCGCGTGGCGGCGTGGCGACTGCTGGCGTCGCCTGCGTGACGATCGAACGTGTGTTCGTTAGGATGCTGTCGGAGTGTGCTACCGCTTCGCTTCATGACCGCCCATCCACAGCAGTCAGCAGATCGTCGGGTTGACTGTCACACCGCCCGACTACGGTGACGCAACACCAAATCTTGGCCGACACGAAAGGCACGCCGGTGGAGCGCGACAAGGCCCTGGACATGGCGCTCGGGCAGATCGAGCGGCAGTTCGGCAAAGGCTCGATCATGCGCATGGGCGCGGATGCGATCGTCAAGATCGCGTCGATTCCGACGGGCGCGCTGAGCCTCGACCTGGCCCTGGGGATCGGCGGGCTACCCCGAGGGCGCGTCATCGAGATCTACGGTCCGGAGTCGTCGGGCAAGACGACGGTGGCGCTGCACGCCATCGCCGAGGCCCAGGGGGCCGGGGGGATCGCCGCCTTCATCGACGCCGAGCACGCCCTGGATCCTGGCTACGCCCAGCGCCTCGGCGTGGACGTCGAGGCGCTGTTGGTGTCCCAGCCCGACACCGGTGAGCAGGCCCTGGAGATCACCGACATGCTCATCCGGTCGGGCGCGATCGACATCGTGGTCATCGACTCGGTGGCGGCGCTGACACCGCGCGCCGAGATCGAAGGGGAGATGGGCGACACCCATGTCGGTCTCCAGGCACGCCTGATGAGCCAAGCCTTGCGCAAGCTCGCCGGCACCCTCAGCAAGTCGCACACCAGCGCGGTCTTCATCAACCAGCTGCGCGAGAAGATCGGGGTGATGTTCGGCTCACCGGAGACCACCCCTGGTGGGCGCGCGCTCAAGTTCTACTCCTCGGTGCGGTTGGACGTCCGCCGCATCGAGTCGCTCAAGGACGGCAACGACGTGGTCGGCAACCGCGTCCGCGTCAAGGTAGTCAAGAACAAGTGCGTTGCCGAGGGAACGAGGATCTTCGATCCAACCACCGGCAGAACACACCGCATCGAGCAGATCGTCGACGAGGGTGCCGGCACCGCGGTCTGGGCCGCGGACAAGACCGGGAAGCTGCACGTCCGTCCGATCGCCGCCCGCATGAACCAGGGGCAGCAGGAGGTCATCGGCCTACACCTGCGGGATGGCACCAACCTTCGGCTGACGCCGGACCACCTGGTCCTGACTGACCACGGCTGGTGCAACGCTGGTGACTTGATGGTCGGCGACCGCGTCGCACGGCCTCGTCGCGCCGGCGGATTCGGCTCCAACCGTCCAGTCCCGGCGGACCACGCCCGCATGTTGGGCTACCTCATCGGGGACGGCTATGTGGGAGGCAAGACACCGCTGGCCTTCATCAACGCGCAGCCGTCGTTGCAGGAGGACGCAGCAACGATCGCCGCTTCCCTGGGGTGCGACACCCACGTCAAGCCCGACGGCACCTACGCCCACTTCTCGCATCGACGTGGCGAGCGCAACCAGTTGCTGGAGCTCACCCGCTGGGCGGGGATCTACGGGTGTCTCGCACCCGCGAAGCGGATCCCGGCGCACTTCTTCGCCCCTGACATCGCCCAGGACGTCCTCGCCAACCTGCTGTTCGGCATCTTCGAGTCCGATGGCTGGGTGGCGCGAGAACAGACTGGCGCCCTGCGCTGCGGATTCAGCACGACCTCGGAACAGCTGGCCTGGCAGCTGCACTGGTTGCTGCTGCGCTGGGGTGTCGGCAGCAGCGTGCGCGTCGCCCAGCCGGGTGGACGACGCAGGGTCATCGATGGCCGCCCGGTGATCACGAAGCTGCCATGCTGGGAGACGCGGATCTGTGGCATCGACAACGTCGAGCGGTTGGCGCGAGCGCTACCGGCATGGGGTCCGCGCGGAAGCAAGCTCAACGAGTGCCTTGCTGATCCGGGTCTGGCCAAGCATCGGGGATCGCAGCAGGGATACCTGCCCGCCACCGTGACCGGAGACGTCATCGGCCACCTGGAGGGGCTGGGCGTGACCGCGGTCGGAGCGGCCGAGTTGATCGGGCAAGGGGCCGGGAATCCTCGGGGTGGTCTCAAGCAGGTCCTCGGTGCCTCGCGCTTGCGACGCGACCGCGTCGGACGTCTGGCGGAGGCGCTCGACAGTGACTTCCTCCGTGAGGTCCTCGACGAGGACGTGTACTACGCGCGGATCACGGCACTGTCGCCCCGGCAGTGGGCCGCGACCTATGACGTCGAGGTCGAGCAGTTGCACAACTTCGTGGCCGACGACGTCGTCGTGCACAACTGTGCGCCGCCTTTCCGCCAAGCCGAGTTCGACATCATGTATGGCGAGGGGATCTCGCGTGAGGGCTCGATCCTTGACGTCGGCGTGGAGCACGGCCTCGTGAAGAAGGCGGGTGCTTGGTACACCTACGACGGCGAGCAGCTCGGCCAGGGTCGGGAGAACGCCCGCAAGTTCCTCAAGGAGCATGACGAGGTCGCCGCCGAGATCTACAAGAAGGTCACCGAGCTGCTCGGCCTCGTGCCGACCGACGTCACCGGACCGCAGGACGACCTCGACGCCTGAGTATTCCGTCGTGTCGTCAGTAGGCGCCGCCGGCGACGGCGACCCAGTCACGGCAGCCGTCGCCTTCCTGCTGCGCAGCACGCAGTCCCGGCCGCAGACCGAGGCGGAGCTGCGCGACAAGCTGCGCAAGCGGGAGGTGCCGGCGGACATCGCCGAGTGTGCACTGGACCGCGCTCGGCAGCTGGGCGCCACCGACGATGCGGCGTTCGCGCGCGCCTGGGTCGCCGACCGCGGCGTCAAGCGCGGATACGCAGCCGCACGCCTCCGCGTCGAGCTGCGCCGTCGCCTGGTGCCCGACGGGCTGATCGAGGCCGCACTGGCAACGCTCGGCGAACGCAGCGAGCAGGTCACCGCCACACAGCTCGCCAGCAAGCGAGCCGCCGGCATGCCGGCCTCGCTGGAGCCACCCGCGGTGGCTCGCCGACTACAGGGCTATCTGCTTCGACGCGGCTACGCCCCCGCGTTGGCCCAGCGCGTGGCCATCGACGTGAGCGGACTGGACCGCTACCGGTCCTGGGACTGAACGACGTGAGCGGACTGGACCGCGACCGATCCCGGGGCTCAAGTCCTGGGGCTGAACATGGGCCGGCTGTCCAGCGGGGCTGACTGCGCACAGCGACGAGCCCCGGCCCAGATACAGGCCGGGACTCGCGCCTCCCCCCCGGGATGGCTGACGACATCTCATGGTCGGGCGTCCCCCCGTCACGCCAGACCTACCGATGTGGTGTGAACGGACGCTCCCAGTCCAAAGTGTGCGTCAGCCGTCCGAGGTGGGATATCGGTACCTTCCCCACCACACGGGCACATCCCTACTGGCCAGACGTCCAAGGGGCCTGGCCGGGCGTAGGCTGCCAGGGGCCGGATTCCAAGTCAGGAGGGTGGCGGTGAACGCATTGCAGGCCTGGCTGGTGGTGGGGATTCCGGCGCTGATCCTGGCCTGCGCGCTGTTCTACGGCCGCTCCCGGCTTCGCACGCGGCTGGGATATGTGGTGCTGCTAGGCGCCTTTTCGGCCCTGACGGCCGTTGATCGTGCCTCGGGCGCCGTGGTGGGCGGCATTATCGCGCTGCTGTACGCCGCCGGCAGGGGCGGCCAGATGGAGACAGAGCCGAGCAACAGCAGTCTCGTCGCCATGCCCGACACGGTGCGCAACCCGGCGCGCGAGGAGCCTGTGAAATCGCCGTAACGTGCGTTCAGCGCACGTATCTTCCCCCATCTGGGGGGAGGACTGGCCACCACAGGTGACCAACAGGTAAACCCGACACGTCCCCTTACCCTCCTGGTTGTTCGGTTGCTCATGAAGGTCTCTGCCCATACCAGCCCTCGATCCGTCGCTGGTGCGTTCGCCGGGGACGTCCGGCAACACGGACGCGCCGAGGCCTACGTCGTCGGCGCCGGCGCCCTGAACCAGGCAGTCAAGGGCATCGCCATCGCCCGGACGTTGTTGGCCGAGCAGGGCGTTGACCTGGTCTGCGTCCCGGCCTTCACCGAGTTACTGATCGATGGTGAGCAGCGCACGGGCATTCACCTGGTCGTCGAAGTTCGCGACGGCGGTCCCGACGGCGGCGACGCCGCGGCTGCCGACGCCCAGCCGCCGGCAGCGGCCGGCGCCGAGCCACCCACCCCACCGGGAGACTGACGCCGGCGGCTATCCTGCTGCCGGTGAGCGCACGCACCTACTTCATCCGCACCTTCGGGTGCCAGATGAACGAGCACGATTCCGAACGCGCCGCCGGTGTGCTGGAGACGATGGGCTACCGGCCGGCAGCCGATCCCGCCGCGGCGGATCTGGTGTTGTTCAACACCTGTGCTATCCGTGAGAACGCCGACAACAAGCTGTACGGGCAGCTGTCGATGCTCAAGCCCCTGAAGCTGGCCGACCCCGGCAAGACGGTGGTGGTCGGCGGATGCTTGGCCCAGAAGGACCAGGGTCTCGTCGCCGAGAAGGCGCCCTGGGTCGATGTCGTCTACGGCACGCACAACATGGGCGCGCTGCCTGCGCTGCTGGCGCAAGCCGACTCGGCGGCGCTGCCGGTGGTGGAGATCCTCGAGCACACCGAGATGTTCCCCTCAGCGCTGCCGGCGCGTCGGGAGGTCGCCCACCACGCCTGGGTTTCCATCTCGATCGGCTGCGACAACACCTGCACGTTCTGCATCGTCCCGCGCCTGCGCGGACCCGAGAAGTCGCGCAAGCTCGGCGACATCGTCGCCGAAGTCCGTGCGCTGGTGGCCGACGGTGTCCGCGAGGTGACCTTGCTGGGCCAGAACGTCAACTCCTACGGGCGTGATCTGGTGCGCGACGGCCTTGTTGCGCACGAGGGACGGCGCAACCGCACGCTGTTCGCCGAACTGCTGCACGCCCTCGGCGAGGTCGACGGGCTGTGTCGCGTTCGCTTCACCAGCCCCCATCCCAAGGACTTCTCCTCCGACGTGTTCGCGGCCATGCGCGACGTGCCCAACGTCTGCGAGCAGTTGCACCTGCCGCTGCAATCGGGCTCCGACCGCATCCTGCGGCGGATGCAGCGTTCCTACCGTTCCCGCCGCTACCTGGAGCTGGTCGCCGAGGCACGCGAGACCATCCCTGGGGTGGCCATTTCCACCGACATCATCGTCGGCTTCCCGGGCGAGACCGAGGACGACTTCTCCGACACCCTGGCGGTCACCTCGCAGGCGCAGTTCGATTCCGCCTTCACCTTCGAGTACTCCCGGCGGCCTGGGACCGCGGCGGTCGACCTCGACGGCCATGTCGACGCGACTGTGGTGAACGCCCGCTACCGCCGGTTGGCCGCGCTGACGCGTGAGCTGTCTGCGGCGGCGAACGCGCGGCAGGTCGGCACGGTCGCCGAGGTGCTGCTCGAAGGGCCGTCGAAGACGGATGCCAGCAAGGTCAGCGGTCGCACCCGGACCAACCGCCTCGTGCACGTCCCGGCTGGACCGCACACCGCCGTCGCGTCGCTCGTCGACGTCCGGTTGACCTACGCGGCGTCGTACTACCTGCTGGGCGAAGTGGTGCCGGACGGCGGCTGATGCGCGGTGGCTGACCCCTGCGTCCTGGCACTCGTCGGACCAACGGGAACGGGCAAGTCGGCCATCGCCTTGGACGTCGCCCATGCCGTTGGCGATCGCGCCAGCGATGGCGGGGCGCCGCCCGTCGAGATCGTGGCCGTGGACGCCTTCACGGTGTATCGCGGCATGGACATCGGCACCGCCAAGCCCACCGCACACCAGCGGGCGGAGGTGCGACATCACCTCGTGGACGCGCTCGATCCGTGGCAGGACTGCTCGGTCGAGTGGTTCCAGCGGACCGCCCGCGCCGTCATCGGTGAAGTGCTCGAACGAGGCGCGACCCCGCTACTGGTCGGCGGCTCCGGGCTGTACTTGCGAGCCGTGGTCGACCCGCTGGACTTTCCACCCACCGATCCGGCGGTGCGCGCGGCACTGAGTCGCCACTACGGCGACGACGCTGCCGCCGCGCACGCGGCGCTGGTCGCGGTCGACCCGGCGGCCGCGGCGCGGATGGATCCCGGCAACCTGCGTCGTGCGGTGCGCGCTCTGGAAGTGGTGCACCTCACCGGCCGCCCCTTCAGCGCCTGGCGCCAGGTCTGGGACCGCTGGGAGCCGCTGTACGCCGGGCTTCGAGTCGTAGGTCTGGAAGTGGCGCGACCCGCCCTGGTCGCACGGCTCGATGCCCGCGTTGACGCGATGCTCGAACACGGCCTGGTTGCCGAGTGCCGGGAGCTGGCCCGCGGGCCGCTGTCGGTGATCGCACGCCAGGCCATCGGCTACGCCGAGATCTTCGATCACCTGGAGGGCCGCTGCGGCTTGGCCGACGCCGTGGCTCGGATCAAGCAACGCACCCGCCGCTACGCCGCCCGCCAGCAGCGCTGGTTCGCCCGTGACCCCCGGGTACGATGGGTGCCTCCCCCCGACGCGCCCGAGGTGTTGCTGGCGGCATGCAGTTCGTGAAGGTTCACGGTGCGGGCAATGATTTCGTCCTGCTGCCCGACCCGCAAGATGCTCACCCGCTCACGCCTGGTTTGGTGCGGGCGCTGTGCCGCGGACATCTGGGGTTGGGCGCCGACGGTGTGATCCGCGTCGCGCCGGCGCGCGGTGGCGTGGACGCCGACGCCTTCATGGACTACTGGAACGCCGACGGCACCGCCGCCGAGATGTGCGGCAACGGGGTGCGCTGCGTGGCGAAGTACCTCGCCGACCGTGGCCTCGCCGGCAACGGGATCGTGACGGTCGACACCCGCGCCGGCGTGAAGGCCGTGCAAGTCTTTCGCGGCGAGAACGGTCTCGTCGACCGCGCTCGCGTCGACATGGGGCCGCCGCTGCTCGGTAAGGTTGACGAGCCGCTCGACGTTGATGGCAGCAGCGTCCGGATCACCACCCTGTCCATGGGTAACCCCCATGCGGTGCTGGTGGTCGACGACGTGGCGTCGGTGCCGCTGGCCGACATCGGAGCAGGCATCGGCCACCACGAGGCCTTCACCGGGGGCACCAACGTGGAGGTGATCCAGGTTCTGGATCGCGCGACGATCCGCGGACGCGTCTGGGAGCGTGGCGTTGGGGAGACCATGGCCTCGGGTACGGGCGCGGCGGCGATGGCGGCCGCGGCCGCGGTCCTGGGACTGGCCGAGCGCCGGGCCACCGTGGTGCTGCCCGGAGGCGAGCTTGACATCGACTGGACGGACGCGACGCTGTGGGTCACCGGGCCCGCAGTTGAGGTGGCGACGGGAAACCTGGACGAGACGTGGCTGACGAGCACTCACTGAACGGCGCCGACGAACACGAGCCTGACCTGTCGCTGTCCCGCGCCCAACGCCGGCGCGAGCAGGCGCAGCGCATCGAGGAAGGGGCTCCCCGCGAGGGCGTGGCCATCTTCCGCCCGGTCGAGCGTGCGGTGCTCGTCGCGTTGCACCGCAGCGGACACACCGAGCACGCGGTCGACGCCTCACTGGACGAGCTGGAGCTGCTCGTAGAAACCGCCGGCGCTGTGGCGGCCGGGCGCGTGGTGCAGAAGCGCAACGTGCCAGACGTCGCCACGTTCATCGGCCGCGGAAAGGTGACCGAGCTCAAGGCGCTGTGTAGCTCGCTGGACGCCGACGCCGCGATCTTCGACGACGATTTGTCCCCCGCTCAGCAGCGGACGCTCGAGGAGCGGCTTGGCGTGAAGGTGCTGGACCGCACCATCGTGATCCTGGACATCTTTGCCCAGCATGCGTCCAGCCGTGAGGGCAAGGCGCAGGTTGAGCTCGCGCAGTTGTCCTACCTGCTGCCGCGGCTGCGCGGCTGGGGAGCGTCGCTGTCGCGGCAAGCCGGAAGCGGCATCGGTGCCCGGCGCGGACCGGGAGAGACACAGCTGGAGGTCGACCGCCGCAAGATCAACCGGCGTATCACCAAGCTGCGCACGAATCTGCGGGAGTTCGCGGCCACCCGGCGGCTCAAGACCAAGGACCGCGAGCGTCACGGCGTCCCGACGGTCGCCTTGGTCGGCTACACCAACGCTGGCAAGTCGACGCTGCTGAATCGGCTGACGGGATCATCAGTGCTGGTCGCCGATCAGCTGTTCGCCACACTGGACACCACGGCGCGCCGCCTGTCGTTGCCCGACGGCCGCGAAGTGGTCGCCACGGACACTGTCGGCTTCGTCAAGAAGCTACCGACCCAGCTGGTCGAGGCGTTCAAGTCCACGCTGGAAGACACCCTGCGCGCCAACCTGCTGCTGCATGTGGTGGACGCCGCCCACCCAGAGGCCGAGGCCCAGATCCTTGCGGTGGACCGCGTGCTGGCGGAGATCGGCGCGGACGCCATGCGTCGCGTCCTGGTGCTGAACAAGGCGGACGTGGCCGACCGGGACACCGTCTTGGGACTCGAGCGACGGTTCGCCGGGGCGGTGGCGGTCTCAGCGGTCACCGGCGAGGGAACCGGACGGCTGGTGGCCAGGGTCGCCGAGCTCCTCCCGCCGGCTCGACGCGTGGTCGAGGCCGTTGTGCCGTACGCGCACGCTGAACTGGTGGCTGCGGCCCACCGCGACGGCGAGGTGCTCAAAGAGGAGCACCGACCCGAGGGCACCTACGTGATGGCTAGCGTCGGGCGCTCCACCGGCGAGGCGCTGCGCCCCTATGCCAGCAGCGACGGCTGGCTGGGGACGCAGGAAGTCGAGACCAGCTAGCCGCGCAACGAGCCACTCCGCTGCCCTACAGGCTGCGCAGGACCGCCACGATCCGGCCCAGGATCGACGACGGTTCGTCAGCCTGCAGCGGAATCGGCTCATAGGCGGGGTTGGCGGGGTCAAGGAAGACTTCGCCCGACGGGGTGCGGCGGAAGAACTTGACCGTGGCCTCGTCTTCGATCAGCACGGCGCACATCTCGCCCTGCTCGACGGCAGGCTGTTGGCGCACGACCACCAGGTCGCCGGGCAGGACGCCGGCCTCGATCATCGACTCGCCGCGGACGCGCAACATGAACAGGGTCCCCTCACCGACCAGTGTGGTCGGCAGGGCATACACGTCGTCCACATGCTCCTCGGCAACCACGGGGGCACCGGCTGCGATCTCACCGATCAGGGGCACCGCGGTGTGGCGGCCGGCCGTCAGGGCCGGCTCGGCGTCGGGCTGGCTGCGGACTTCGATCGCCCGCGGGCGCGAGGGATCGCGGCGCAGATAGCCGCCGCGCTCCAGCGTCGCCAGCTGACTGTGCACGCTGGAAGGAGACCGCAGCCCAACCGCGTCGCCGATCTCCCGCACGCTCGGTGGGTAGCCCCGCGAACGCACCGCGTCGCGGATGACCTCGAGAATGCGCTGCTGCCTGCTCGTCAGTGCCGGTTGCGCCGCCACGGCCCCTCCTGTGCGTTTGGCTTGCGGACCCGCAACGTAGCCGGTCAAGCGGACAAAATCAAACACCTGTTCGAATGGCTGTTGACGTCGAACAGGCGTTCGCTACAGTGGGGGAGACGAACTGACGTTCGATCGACGTTCTCGGGCCGTCGAACGTCACCTGGTACAGGGGAGGCGAAGCGCCGTGGCAGCAGCAACATGGGACCTCGAGCGCACACCGGTCGGCATTCGACCGGTGATCCGGACGACGACAATGGGGGCGGGGTCGTCGCCCCGGGCGCAAGCGCAGCGGCGGGCGGCGGTGTACCGGCGACGGCGGTTGGCCGTGGCGGCGCTGGCGGTAACGGTCGTCGTGGTGGCCACGTTGTCGCTGGTCGGGGTGTGGCCGCTGCGGAGTGCGGCGGCGACGGTGGAGGGGCACGTCGAGCAGGTCGAGGTCGTGATCGCCCCCGGCGACACCATCTGGGGCCTGGCCCACGCCCACGCGCCGGCGGGGCAGAGCCCGCAGACCTACATCACGAGCATCCTGGACGCCAACGACCTGGACGCGACGGCGCTGTTGCCGGGCACAGTGTTACGCCTGCCCTGATCGTCTACCTCCGGGCCTGCTGCCGGCCGGCTGACCGAGGTTTGGCTGGGTGGATCTGTGCTGGTTGGGGTCCCGTCCCGGGTCGCCCAAGGTCGCCAACTCGCGAGCGAAGTCGTCGGTGGACGTGAACCCCTTGTAGACGCTGGCGAAGCGCAGGTAGGCGACGCGGTCCAGGTCGCGCAAGGCGGCGAGCACCTCGGCACCGACCACTTCGCTGTCAACCTCACGACGACCGAGGGCGCGCAGGCGGTTCTCCACCGCGGTCACGGCCTGCCGGACAGCTGCGGGCTCGACCGGCAGGTTCTTGGTGGCCTTCTCGATGCCTGCGGCCAGCTTGGTGCGCTCGAAGGGTTCGAGTGCACCATGGCGCTTGCGCACGCCAAGGGCGATCTGCTCGCTGCGCTCATAGGTGGAGAAGCGCTGCCCGCAGGCGGCGCACTCCCGACGGCGCCGGATGGCGGCGCCCTCCTCGGCAGGACGGGAATCGATCACCCGGTCGCGATCGGTGCGGCAGTACGGGCAGCGCACGCAGGCTCCTCATCGAAAAACTTCTTGCTGTGGATTCCTACTCGACTGTGGACAACGTCCTTCGGCACGGTGGTTGGCAACGGGGCCCTTGCCGACCACTGCACTGTCCACAGGACAGTCCCCAGTGCTGCGGTCAGTTGACCCTTGTTATCCACACCCAGGCCCCTCGCCGGTGGTCACACCCTGCTGTTAGCGTGCTGTTTGGCGCGACCAGTCCGCTGATGACTGCGCCGCCGTAAACCACAAGATATTGTGTAAGGGTAGATCTTGCATCCCCCATCTTGGGCATGCAGCGACAGAGGGTCCTTGACCGCGGGCCGCTGATGCGGCAGGCTCCTCGACGGTAATTACAGCGGTGTCGTCGGCAAGGGAGAGTGGGATGGTCATCACGCAGGCAGCGCTCGCGGCGGTCACGCCGCAGGGGGCCACCGCGCCAGGATTGCGGTTCGTCCGGCACTTCACCGCCGAAGGAGTCCACCCCTACGACGAGATCGAGTGGGAGTTGCGCGACGCCGTCATCAAGGATTGGCGGACCGGCGGGATCGCCTTCGAACAGCACGGCGTCGAGTTCCCGGTGAGCTGGTCGCAGAACGCGACCACGATCGTGTCCCAGAAGTACTTCCGCGGGACCCCCGGCACGCCGCAGCGCGAGCACAGCGTCCGCCAGATGATCGACCGGGTCGCCGACACCATCGCCCGCTGGGGCAGGGCCGACGGCTACTTCGCCGACGAGGCCTCCGCCGAGGTCTTCGCCGCTGAGCTCAAGCACGTCCTGGTGACGCAGAAGGCCGCGTTCAACTCGCCCGTGTGGTTCAACTGCGGCGTCGAGGAAACCCCGCAGTGCAGCGCCTGTTTCATCCTGTCGGTCGAAGACACCATGAGTTCCATCCTCAACTGGTACGTGGAGGAAGGGACGATTTTCAAGGGCGGGTCGGGCTCGGGCGTCAACCTGTCTCGCATCCGCTCGTCCAAGGAGCGCCTACGTGGCGGTGGCGAGGCCTCGGGGCCGGTGTCGTTCATGCGCGGTGCCGACGCCTCGGCGGGGACGATCAAGAGCGGAGGGAAAACCCGGCGCGCCGCCAAGATGGTGATTCTCGACGTCGACCACCCCGACATCGAGGAGTTCATCTGGTGCAAGCAGCGTGAGGAGCTCAAGGCCCGTGCCCTGCGCGAGGCCGGCTTCGACATGGACCTGGACGGGCTGGACTCCGGCTCGATCCAGTATCAGAACGCCAACAACTCGGTGCGGGTCACCGACGAGTTCATGCGCGCGGTGGAGACCGACGCCGACTTCGCGCTCAAGGCGATCCTGACCGGCGAGGACGTCACCACTCTGCGCGCCCGCGACCTGATGCACCAGATCGCCCAGGCCGCCTGGGAGTGCGCGGACCCCGGCATGCAGTACGACACCACCATCAACGACTGGCACACCACCCCCAACGCGGGGCGAATCAACGGCTCCAACCCGTGCTGCTTCACCGGCGAAACGATGGTGGAGACGGCGGACGGGCTCATCACCTTCGAGGTTCTCCACAAGGCGCACCAGGCCCACCAACCCCTGCCCGCGGTCCGTACCTTCGATCTTGCGGCAGCTGAGCACCGCACGCAGACGATCACGAACGTCTGGGTCGCGGGGCGCACCCGGGAGCTCACGGAGGTGCGCACCTCGCATGGCTTGGTGCTGCGCTGCACGCCTGATCACCGATTCCTGTGTGCAGACGCTGCCTTTGTCGAGGCGCGGTTGCTGCGCGAGGGAACCGCCTTGCGGAGTGTCTCGGCAACAGGCCAGGACCGGCGTGACACCGTCGCGAGCGTGGAACGGGTGCTGCTGGACGAGCCCGTGACCGTCTACGACCTCGAGGTTGAGGGCACCCACAACTTCGCCGTTGCCGGCGATGGCGCGCGCAACGACGGTGCCGTCCTCGTGCACAACAGCGAGTACATGCACCTGGACAACTCCGCCTGCAACCTGGCCAGCCTCAACCTGCGCAAGTTCGAGGCCGGCGGCGTCTTCGACGTCGAGTCGTTCCGCCGCGCCGTCGAGGTCATGTTCACCGCGCAGGAGATCATCGTCGGCAACAGCTCGTACCCGACGGAGGCGATTGCGGCCAACGCGCGCGCCTACCGCCAGCTCGGCCTGGGCTACGCCAACCTCGGCGGCCTGCTGATGAGCCAGGGCCTGGCCTACGACTCCGACGAGGGACGTGCCTGGGCGGCGGCCATCACCGCGCTGATGACCGGCCACGCCTACCGGACCAGCGCCGAGATCGCCAAGGTGACCGGCCCGTTCGACGGCTTCGCCGCTGATCGCGAGGGCACCTTGCGCGTGATCGCCAAGCACACCGAGGCGGTCGACGCGATCGATTCCGCGCTCGCGCCGGCAAACATCCTGGGCGCCGCTCGGGAGTCATGGCAGGACGCTCTGGCCCTGGGCACTGAGCACGGCATCCGCAACGCCCAGGCGACGGTGCTGGCGCCGACCGGTTGCCTGGTCGGTGGGTCGCTGGTGCCGTCCGAGCGGGGGCTGGTCCGTCTCCGCTCACTCGGGGACCCAGCCGGTGAGCAGTGGCAGGACCTCGGTGTGACCGTGGCGACCGACGAGGGGCCCCGCCAGGCGACCAAGTTTTACGTCAACGGCGCCGAGTCGGTGGTGACGGTCGACACCACGCGCGGATACCGGATTCAGGGAACACCGCGGCACCGGATCAAGGTCGTGGAGCCCGACGGCACCTGGACCTGGAAGCGCTTCGGCGATCTGGCAGCCGATGACATGGTGCCACTGGCGCTCGATCAACTGGTCGGCGAGCCGCAGGAGGTGTCCCTGCCTTCGTTGCCTGAGGGGTACCGGACGGGGGAGCACCACGCCGTCGCGCCGCGCCGGATGACTCCTGAACTCGCCACGTTCATCGGCTACTTCATGGGGGACGGGTCGCTGCACAGCCTCGGCATCCGCCTGTGCGTCGCCGCCGAGGACTTCGACGTCGTGGAGCACCTGTCACGGCTCGGCAAGCAGCTGTTCGGGTTGGAGGCCCACGTCAGCCAGCAGACCGGCTACACCGAGGTCGCGTTCCACTCCGTGCGACTCACCCAGTGGTGGGAGGCCTGCGGCTTCGCCAAGCACCAGCCGAGCGAGGGGCACAGCGGTAAGGGCTGGACTCCACACATTCCTGAGGCGGTCCTGCACAGCAACGACCGCGCTGTGTACGGCGCCTTTGTCCGTGGCCTGTTCGAGGCCGACGGGACAGTGGGTCAGGGCTACCCCCACTGGTCCTCGACCTCGCTGGCGTTCTCCCACGACGTCCAGGCGCTGCTGTTGGCGATGGGTTACCCGACCACCCGCAAGTTCGACACGACTGGTTGGGGCCAATCCCCACTGGCCGTGCTGCGGCTCAACACCGGCTACAACGAGCGCTGGTTGGACGAGATCGGCTTCCTGTCGGGTCGAAAGAGCGCTGCGGTGCAGATCAAGAGCAGCCAGCAGTCGGCTCGCAAGGACCGTATCCCGTTCACCCGTGAGCTCATCGACCGCTTGGCGCCGGACAACGATCGCCTGCGCCGGGTGCCGCTGATGGAGGCGCGGCGCACCGGCTCTGTCTCACGGCGGATCGCCACCGAGCTGCTCGACCGCACCGGTGACGCCGAGCTGCGTCATCTCTTGGCCTTCTTCTACGACACCGTCGCGTCCATTGATCTTGGGGAAGACGAGTTGACCTACGACCTGTCGGTGCCCGACAACGTCACGTATGTCGCCAACGGTTTCGTCAGCCACAACACCATCGGGCTGATGATGGATTGCGACACCACTGGCATCGAGCCTGACCTCGGTCTGGTCAAGGCCAAGAAGATGGTCGGCGGCGGGTCGATGCGCATCGTCAACCGCACCGTGCCGGCGGCCTTGGAGAAGTTGGGGTACCGGCCCGAGCAGGTCGAGGCGATCGTGGCCTACATCGACGAGCACGCCACCATCGAGGGCGCGCCGGCCTTCCGCGACAGCGACCTGCCCGTGTTCGACTGCGCGATGGGCGAGCGGTCCATCTCGGCTATGGGCCACGTGCACATGATGGCGGCGGTCCAGCCGTTCCTCTCGGGGGCCATCTCGAAGTGCGTTGTCGGTGACACGTTGCTGGCCACAGAGAACG
>JALZLC010000036.1 GCA_030858885.1 Actinomycetota bacterium | reverse complement strand
GACGTCCACGCCGCGCAGCAGCGGCACCAGCGCACGATCCTCCTCGATGTCCTGCAGGTGACTGATCAGGATGATCTTGTTGATCCCACGCCGGCGCAGCCGGTCGATCTGGGCCTGCACCAGACCGACGACGTCTTGCAGGACCTGGACGCGGCGAGGGCTGGAGACCAGTTCGAGCTCCGGTGTGGTGGCACCGACGACGCCGATGCGCTCGCCACGCTCGTGGACGACCGTGCTCTCGGTGATGCGCCCCTCGCCGGCCAGGGTGTCCAGCGCGGGCTCCCCGCTGACGTCGAGATTGGCGCTGACGAAGGGCACCGGGCGGATGAACCCGTCAATGAAGTTGGCGAGGACGTCGGGACCGAAGTCGAACTCGTGGTTGCCGATGGCGAACGCGTCGTAGCCGACGAGGTCCAGCCCGGTGGTGTCGTAGAAGGGCACGCCACGCTCGAGGCTACTGTTGAACTCCGGACCGGCCAGGAAGTTGTCACCCGACGACAGCATGACGACGCCGCGCCGGCGGGGGACATGCCGGTGGCCCGTCTTCCGCGCTGTGGCCTTCAACCGGTCGGCCACGGTCTTGAAGCGCGCGATCCCGCCGTAGTCCGGATTCTCCGGGGCGCTGAGCAGCTGCGACTCGCCGTCGTTGTTGTGCAGGATGGTCAGGGTGAAGCCGCGGGGCTCCGGCGGCTTCGGCGGGTGGTGCGCAGGCTTGACCCTGGCGCCGGCGACGGGCGGGGCCAGCAGGGCTACGAGCAGCGATAACGCCAGCGCGGCGAGCGCGACCCGCTTCGTGGTCGCGCCAGCGTGGGCTGTGGAAGACATGCGGGAGCCTTTCAAGGATGGGCAGGGTGGGGTGCGGTGCCGTGCGGAGGCTACGACGGCATCATTGCCGAGCGAAGGCGGGGATGCCACAAGCGGGTGAAAAGGTCGCCCCCCGACGGCCCGCCAGCGGCAGCCCGGGTCAGGCGGGCGAGACGGCGTCGGCGACCCGGGCCAGGACCCCGTTGACGAACCGGCCCGAGTCGTCGGTGGACAACTCCTTGGCCAGCTCCACGGCCTCGTCGATGGCCACAGCGGTCGGGACGTCGGGACTGTGCAGGATCTCGAACAGCCCGATGCGTAACAGGTTGCGGTCGATCACCGGCATCCGCGACAGCTTCCAGTCCCGGGAGTGCGACTGGATCAACTCGTCGAGCTCGTCGTGGTGGCGATGCACCCCGCGCACCAGAGCCACGGCGAACTCGGGTGGCGGCGGTGCCGCCTCGAGGTGCTTGACCAGCACGGCCGCGATAGGCCGTTCGGTGAGGTCGGCCTCGTAGAGGACGTCCAACGCGACCTTGCGCGCGGCGTGCCGGGAGCCGGTGCCGTTGCGCGCCATCAGGCCCGCGAGATGTACTCGCCGGAGCGGGTGTCGACCTTGACGGTCTCGCCGACGTTGATGAACAGCGGCACGGCGACCACCGCGCCGGTCTCCAGGGTCGCGGGCTTGGTGGCCCCGGATACCCGGTCACCCTGCAGGCCCGGCTCGGTGTCCGTGACGGCCAGCTCGACCGAGGCCGGCAGGTTGGCGTCCACGACCTCCTCGCCGTGGAAGACCAGTTCGATCGTTGCACCCTCCTTGAGCCACTTGGCGCCGCCTGCCAACGCCACCGCAGGCACGGGGGTCTGCTCGAAGTGCTCGGTGTCCATGAACACGAAGTCGTCGCCGTCTCGGTACAGGTATTGCAGCGCCCGCTTGGTCAAGATGGCCTGCTGCAGGTCCTCACCCGCCCGGAAGGTGCGATCGACGGTCTTGCCGTTGCGCACGCCCTTGAGCGTGGTGCGTACGAAGGCGCCGCCCTTGCCGGGCTTGACGTGCTGGAAGTAGTCGACGCGCCACAGCTGGCCGTCGATATTCAGGGTCATCCCGTTCTTCAAGCTGTTGGTGGACACCATCGGTATGGCTACCTCGGTCAGAAGGGGGCGCAGTGTAGCCGAGGGCCGGATCAGCCCTTCTCGGTCAGATGCTGGGCCGCGCGCACGGCCAGGCGGTAGCCGAAGGCGCCGGCGCCGGTGATGGTGACGTCCATGACCGGACTGATGACGCTGCGGCGGCGGAACGACTCGCGGGCTGGAGTCTGCGACAGGTGTACCTCCACCTTCGGTACCGACAGCAGCTCCAGCGCGTCGCGCAGCGCGTAGCTGTAGTGGCCGAGGGCACCCGGGTTGATGACCACCGCCTCGGTGCCGTCGCTGCGTGCCGCGTGCAACCGCGAGATGATGTCGCCCTCGGACTCGGAGGTGAACTCGTCCAACCCCACGGCCCCATCGACCTCGAGGCGTGCCCCGGCCATGACCTCGTCGAGGGTCTCGGTGCCGTAGACCAGCGGGTCGCGGAAGCCGACCTGGGAAAGGTTCGGTCCATTCACCAGTAAAATCACTAGTCCTTCCTTTCACCGCGCCCGAACGGTAGCG
>JALZLC010000033.1 GCA_030858885.1 Actinomycetota bacterium | reverse complement strand
GGCGGCCTTCGGCCTCAACACCTGGAGTGCCGCTGGCCGTCCGCGGCGCACCCTCGCCGGCCTTCGCCTCGCCCTCCGCGTTGACCACGGGCTCGCCACTACCGGGGGCGTCCTGCGTAGCCCGGGCGGCGGTGTCGCCAGCCGAGGCCCCAGCCGCCGCATCCTTGGCGATGGCGGTGTCGGCGATCTCGGCGGCGCCCTCAGGAGTCTGCGGCTCGGGCTCACCGGCTGCAGCGGCGGCCTGCGCCGCGGAGGCACCCTCGGTGTCGCCGCCGCCGAACTCGTCAGCGGACTCGGCGATGACGTCACTGCCGGGTTCGGCCTGTCCGGCGTCGGCGGCCTCGTCCTCGGTCGCCATCTGCGCGGCGCTGGCCTCAGCCTGCGCGGGCACATCCCGGCGTTCGCCGGCAGGGGCGCCCCCGCCCTCCTGGCCGCCCAGTTCGGCGGCCCTCCCTGCCTGATCCCCACCCTCCTGGCCGCCGAGTTCGGCGGCCCTCTCCCGGGCCTTCTTGGCCCGCATGGCAGCGGCCTTGGCCTTTGCCCGCTCGGCTTTGGCCTTGGCGGCAGCAGCCTTGTCGACCGGTTCCACCGGCGCATCAGCCGCAGTCGGCTGCGCCGCATCCTCGTCGCCGTCGGCCTTGTGGTCGACCGGCTCCTTGGCGCCCGGCCACGGCTTGGCCTCCCGCGTGGTCAGCAGGAACTCCTTGCGCAGCGGCCAGCCCTCGAAGTTCTCGATCGTCAGGATGCGCGGCAGGATCCCGGGGTGGCCTTCGAAGTCGATGCCGAACATGTCATAGGCCTCGCGCTCGTGCCAGTTGGCACCCCGGTACAGACCGGTCAGGGTCGGCATCACCGGCTTGGCGCGCCCTCCCGGTGCCATCGCACACAAAGTGAGCTTGTGCCGGTAGGCGATCGAGTACAGGTGCACCACGACCTCGAAGCCGTCGTCGCCACGATCCACCGCCGACAAGAAGTCGAAGAAATCGCAGGCCAGCGCCGGATCGTCGCGGCACACACGGATGGCAGCGACCCAGTTCTGCGGCGCGACCGTGACGGTGAGCTGCCCGTAGGCGACGGTCGCATCGACGACCCGGCTCTCCAACCGGCCGCGCAGATGCTGGCTCATGGCCTCGGCGGTCATCGGCTCCTTGGAGCCGGCAGCGGGGACGCCGGCCTCAACGCCGGCGCCGGCCGTCGGTGCGATGGCCATCGCGGCTACGCCGGGTCGTCCGCAGGGTGGCGGGTGGGGTCGCCACCGCCCACGACGATCGGGGTGCGGGCCTCGCGCTCGGCGTACCGGTCCTTCAGCGACTCCTGACCGATCATCTCCTGCAGCTTGATGATGCCCTCCAGCAGCGCCTCGGGCCGCGGCGGGCACCCGGGCACGTAGACGTCGACGGGCACGATCTGGTCCACGCCCTTGGTCACCGAGTAGCTGTCCCAGTAGGGCCCGCCACAGTTGGAGCAGGACCCGAAGCTGATGACGTACTTGGGTTCGGGCATCTGGTCGTACAGCCGCTTGAGCGCCGGCGCCATCTTGTCGGTCAAGGTTCCGGCGACCACCATCAAATCGGCTTGGCGCGGCCCGTGGGCGAAGGGGATCACGCCGAGGCGCATGAAGTCGTGGCGCGCGGTGGAGGTGGCGATGAACTCGATGGCGCAGCAGGCCAAGCCGAAGTTCATGACCCACAGGCTGTACTTGCGCCCCCAGTTGAGGACGAACTTCAGCGGCTGCGGGACGTCGACCTTGTCGACTAGACCCACTTCAGGACCCCCTTCTTGTACTCGTACGGCAGCGTGATGGTGACGAAGAACAAGAACACCAGCATCGACCCGAGCATGAAGCGCTGGACGTCGGCACCGGCGTGACCCAGCTGCACCGCCCACGGGAAGATGAACAGCGTCTCCACGTCGAACACGACGAACATGAAGGCGAACATGTAGTAGCGGATGTGGGTCTGCGACCAGCCCTGGCCCACCGGGTCCAGCCCGCACTCGTAGGTGGACAGCTTGGCGCCGTACTTCTTGTCCGGCCGCACCAAGCGGCTCAGCGTGAAGGCGACGGCCACCAGACCGATGCCCGCGACGATGAGCGCGAGCACCGTCGCGTACTGCTGGTAGTAGAGGGCCATGACGCTCCTAGCGGCGGTGCGCACCCTCGCCCGCCTCGGACATCCGACACGGCGCCAGACCCGTTGTCGCTGGTCCGGCGCTCGCACGCCAGTGTATCTGCGCGCGGCCCGGCGCCCCAAACAGTTCCGTGTGCGCTGGCCGTCGCCGGCGCGGCCGATTTGCACACGACACGCGGGTGCCACCCGGCCGTGTGCAACCGCCGTCATCGGCACGGCGGGCTGCACGAGCCGACAACAGCATTGCCGCCGTGGTACGGGAGGCGGTGGACCTCTACCTCAAGCAGCGGTCAGAGCGCGACATGCTGGACGCAACATTCGGTGCCCTGCCTGACATCCGCGTGCAGTCGCGGCACGAGTGGGACGATGACGGAGGTCTGCCGGACGGCGGCTGGCAGTCACGGTCCGAGCAAGGCGGCCGGCACCCACGCCCACACCGTCACGGCGCCGATACCTGACTGTGCACGAGCGGCCGACTACGATACGTCCGGTGGCGTTCCTACGCTACAGAAAGCGGACTTCCTACACGAC
>JALZLC010000024.1 GCA_030858885.1 Actinomycetota bacterium | reverse complement strand
GACAGGAAAAGGCCCCGGTGATCCGAGGCCCGGCGATGCTAGTACCACGCAGAGCGGCAGATGGCCGCCGGCGGGGCTCAGGCGGACTCGGCGCTGGCTGCGCTGGTCGACGTCTTCTTGCTGGTGTCGTTCTTGCGGTCGGGCTTGCCGCTGTCGCTCTTGTCGCTGTCGCTCTTGCCGTCGCTCTTGGCGCTATCGGCCTTCGCCACTTCCTTCTTGTCGGCCTTGTCGCTCTTGTCGCTGCGCTTGCCCTCCGACCCTTCGCCCTCGGACGCAGGGCGCTTGCGCGAGTCGTTCACGTAGTAGCCCGAGCCCTTGAACACGATGCCGGCCGCGCTGAACACCTTGCGCAGCCGCCCGCCGCACAGACCGCAGACGGTGAGGGCGTCGTCGCGAAAGCTCTGGACGACCTCGACGTGCTCGCCGCAGTCGCGGCAAGCGTACTCATACGTGGGCATCGTTCCTCCGGGTCACGGTGAAGCTAGGCGGCCACGCGGGCGCTGGTGGGCTGCCACGCACCAAGGGCTCACTCCTCATTATGGCGAGCCGCCGGCGCGCGGCAACCGCATCAGGCTGTCCCGTCGGCGTCGGCGTTGGCGTCCTGGACCGGTCACGACCACGTCGCTGTCTGCGTGACGGTCGGGGTTACGACCACTTCGTTACTCGCGTAACGGTGGTCGGCGTGACGACCAGGTCTACGGTGCGGTCATGGGCCTCAGTCGGCACCTTGTCGACCATCTGCTCGTCGAAGGCGACACCGACGACGACGGCGCCGGGACGCAGGCGGGCCAGGAGGCGGTCGAAGTGGCCGCCGCCGTAGCCCAGGCGCCTGCCGGCGCGGTCGAACCCCACGCTTGGGGCAACGACCACGTCAAGGATGGTCACAGCGACGGGCTCTCGCCGGACCGGCTCGCGCACTCCGCGCCAGCCCGGGGTCAGATCCTTGGCCAGGTCGACCACCCGTGCGGCCTGCAGCTGGTCGCCGTCAACCCAGGGAAGGTGCACTGCCGTGCCGCGAGCCAGCAGCGTCTCCAGCAGCGCATCGACGATCAGTTCGCTGCCGAAGGCGGCGTAGCCCAGCACTGACTGCGCCGCCGCCACCGGCGGCAGATCGGCGACGGTTCGACAGACCTCGCTCGCGCCCGCGGCGCGCGACGCGGGTGGCAACTGCGCTCGAGCATTGAGCAACACCCGGCGAAGGGCCGCCTTGCCGGCGCCTGCGTCGTCTGCCACAGCCGTTCCGATCACTGGTGCGCCGGTCTGGCCGCCCGGATTGCTCCGCCGGGGGATGGGCCACAGACCGGCGCTGTCATGCTGCCGCCGGTGCGATGCATCCTGGCCAGGCGGCCTTGACCTCCCGCCGACTACATTTGGAGACGGTACCGGCTACGGTCAGCGACGAGAAAGGACGGCAGCGTGCGTGCACGGAAGGCGGTCATCCCCGCCGCTGGGCTCGGAACTCGGTTCCTGCCCGCGACCAAGGCTCAGGCCAAGGAGATGCTGCCCGTCGTTGACAAGCCGGCCATCCAGTACGTCGTGGAAGAGGCGGCCACCGCCGGCCTCGATGACGTCCTGCTGGTGACGGGGCGGGACAAGCGCGCGCTGGAGGATCACTTCGATCACGCCGTCGAGCTCGAGCGCCAGCTGGCCGCGGCCGGCAAGGAGGACCTGCTGGCCACCGTGCGGGCGGTCTCGCAACTGGCCTCGGTGCACTACATCCGCCAGGGTCAGCCGCTCGGCCTCGGCCATGCGGTCGGGTGCGCGCGGCAGCACGTCGCCGACGAACCGTTCGCGGTGCTGCTCGGTGACGACATCATCGGTGAATCCGAGCGTTTGCTGTCGCGCATGGTCGACGAGTGTCAGCGCTCCGGCCGCAGTGTCCTGGCGGTCATGGAGTTCGGGCCCGAGGAGCTGGACAAGTACGGGGTGGTCGCGGCCGAGCCGGATCCCGACTTCCCCGATACCTACCACGTCACCGACATGGTGGAGAAGCCGGGGCGGGCCAACGCGCCGTCCAACCTGTGCATCATCGGCCGCTACGTGCTGACGCCCGACATCTTCGAGCACATCAGCGCCACCCGGCCTGGCCGCGGCGGCGAGATCCAGCTCACCGACGCCATGAAGTCCCAAGCTCGCGAGGAGCCCATCCGGGCCCTCAAGTTCAGCGGGGTCCGCTACGACGTCGGATCCAAGCAGGATTACCTGCGTGCCACGGTGGAGCTGGCGGCGGGCCGGGCTGATCTCGGGCCCGACTTCCGCGACTTCCTGCTCGATTTCGTCAAGAGCATGTAGTGACCGACAGCGGCGGGCACAGCCATCACGTCGACCCCGACGAGCTCGTCTCGGTCGAGGAACACCGGCGTGTCGTGCTGTCGAGCATCACGCCGCTGGAGCCCCTCGAGCTGAAGCTGTTCGAGGCCCACGGCTGCGTCCTGGCCGAGGACGTGACCGCCGCGGCGGACGTTCCCAGCTTCACGCGGTCCGCGATGGATGGCTATGCCGTCGTGGCTGAGACCGCCGGGCGCGGCGCCACGCTGCGGCTCACCGGTGAGGTGGCGGCCGGCACCCGCGACCCGGCGCGGGTGCGCCCCGGTGAGGCGGTGCGGATCATGACCGGTGCACCCATCCCGGCGGGCGCCGACGCCGTGGTGCCCGTCGAGGTCGCCGACGAGCACGACGGCAAGGTGCAGGTGCGGGCTACCCCGGAGGTTGGCGACCACGTCCGCCCAGCAGGCGAGGATGTGCGGGCCGGGGCCACGGTGTTGCGGTCCGGCCGTCGTCTGGGTGCCGCGGACATCGGCATGTTGGCGTCAGTCGGACGCGGGCGGGCGCTGGTGCACCCGCGTCCCCGCGTCGCGGTGCTCTCCACGGGCGACGAGCTGGCTGAGCCCGAGGCCACCCTGACACCCGGCCAGATCCGTGACACCAACTCCTACACCCTGACGGCCATGGCCCAGGAGGCGGGCGCCACGGCGTTCCGCCACACCATCGTCCGCGACGACCGCCGCGCGCTGACCGAGGCCTTCGAAGGCGCACTGTCCCACGCCGACATGCTGGTCACCTCGGGTGGTGTCAGCGCCGGCCGCTATGACCTCGTCAAGCAGGTCCTGGCGCAGCTGGGGGACGTGGCCTTTTCCAAGGTCGGGATGCAGCCGGGCATGCCACAGGCCTTCGGCTTCGTCAATCGCTCGCTCAGCCACCCGGTGCCCTGCTTCGGATTGCCCGGCAACCCGGTCAGCGCCTTCGTCAGCTTCGAGGTCTTCGTCCGCCCGGCGTTGCGCCGGCTGCAGGGGCGCACCGACCTCAATCGCCCTCGTATCAACGCGGTCCTGGACGAGCCGTTGCACAGTCCCGCGCACAAGGTCAGCTTTCTGCGGGTCACGCTGCGGCGCGACGAGGACCTCTGGTATGCGCGGGCGACCGGTCCTCAGGGCAGCGGCATCCTCTCCTCGGCGGTGGAGGCTGACGGCCTGGCGGAGATTCCCAGTGACCGCACCGAGGTGGCAGCGGGCGAGACCGTCGTCGTGCACCTGCTGGTGTCACGGTGAATGAGCAGCTGACCCACCTGGACGAAGCCGGTCGGGCGCGCATGGTCGACGTCGGTGACAAGGACGTGACGCTGCGCCGGGCCACTGCCCGCGCGGTGCTGCGGATGACCCCGGCCACGGCGAGACGACTGGTCGAGGGCCGACTGCCCAAGGGCGAGGCCATGGCGGTGGCCCGCCTGGCCGGGATCATGGCCGCCAAGCGGACGCCTGAGCTCATCCCCTTGTGCCACAGCGTTGCACTGGCCTCGGTTGAGATTGCAGTTGAAGTGGACATCGAGGGCGGGCTCGCCACCGTCATCTCGCAGGTGCGAGCGGCGGACCGAACTGGTGTCGAGATGGAAGCCCTCGTGGCCGCATCGGTCGCAACGCTCACGCTCTACGACATGGTGAAGGCAGTGGAGCGCGGAGCGGTGGTGGAGCGCGTCGAGCTGCTGCACAAGTCCGGCGGGGCTCGCGGGGACTGGCAGCGCCAAGCGTGAGCCGCGCTGTGGTGATCACCGTGTCCACCCGTGCTGCCGCGGGGGTGTACGCCGACGAGGCGGGACCGCTGGTGGCGACCGTGCTACGCGAGGCCGGCTATGAGGTCGGCGACCCCGTCGTCGTGCCGGACGGCCGCCAGGTGGTCGCCGACGCCATCCGCGAAGGCTGCGAACAGGCAGACGTGGTGGTGACGACCGGCGGAACGGGTCTGCACCCCCGCGACGAGACGCCCGAGGCGACGCTGGATGTCGTCGACCGGCTCGTCCCGGGCCTGGCCGAAGCGATGCGGGCAGCCTCGCTGGCAGCCACGCCGATGGCGATGTTGTCGCGCGCTGTGGCCGGGCTTGCGGGTTCCACACTGGTGATCAATCTGCCGGGCTCACCCAGGGGGGCACAGGAGAACCTGCGCGCTGTCGTGGCCGTCCTCGGCCATGCCGTCGACCAGTTGCGTGGTGGCGATCACCGGGGCTGAGCGGCGCGTCGTTGCTGACGTGTCAGGGCGTTGCAATGCTTCCTGCGATTCCCGTCGGCGGGCTGTTAGGTTCGCTGCCGATGGGGATTCTTGTGGTGGTCTTGCTCGGCGGGTTGTGGGCTTTGATACTGCTCCCCGGTGCGCTGCGCTCGCGGCGCAACTCGTCACCGATCGATTCGATTCTGGCCTTCGAGCGAAGCATGAGCTTGCTTGCCCCCCGTCGCCCCGGCGAGCGGCGACCTGGCCGTCACGTGATGGTGCTGGACCGCCCGGCCAGCCTGACCGGCCGGGTTCGCGCGGACGTTCTTGCCCGCCGGCGCCTGGCCTTGGTCGGCCTCGCGGGTGCCACGCTCCTCGCCGCAGTCCTTGCGTTGCTCTTTGGGGGCGTCTTCGAGGCGTTGTTCATCGTGCTGGCGTTGGTCTTTGCCGTATACGTTGCCGTGCTCCGGCGGCGCCAGGCTCGTGCGGCTGAGATCCGCGCCAAGATCCGCCACCTGCACCGCGCTCCCGACACGGTGCCGGTGGAAGAGGTCCGCCGCTACGGGACCTGAGGCGGCGTGGTCGATCTCACGGCGCTGAGCGAGCCCGCCCTGGCGCGTCTCCGTGCCAAGCACGAGGCACGCGAGGCGGCTTTGGAGGCGTCACGGCGCTCCATCCGCGCGTCGGCCAACGCCATCCCGGCCGCGCACCACCGTCGACTTCCCCGACGGGGTCACCGCCGGACTGCGGCGCCCCACCGACCTGGCCGCGCGATCATCGAGCGCACACGCGGCGACCTGACCAGCGCCCTGGTGCAGGCGCGGCTGCGTGACGCCCTCGATGCCCACCGTCACGAGGTCCTCGGCGGCTAGTCGAGCCGACGCGGGAGGCTGCTACCATGCGGCCTTCCCAGGGGGCTGTAGCTCAATTGGTAGAGCGCCTCGGTCGCATCGAGGAGG
>JALZLC010000022.1 GCA_030858885.1 Actinomycetota bacterium | reverse complement strand
GGCCCGAGCACAGGCGACACCTGCCAGCCGCAGTCGCCCGATGAACGCCGGCCCCGAGCACAGGCGACACCTGCCAGCCGCAGTCGCCCGCAGAGCTTCAGGGCCGCATTCGCCACGGGCCGCCTGCCGCGCTCAAGAGTCCTGGGCAACCCCTGCTCGGCGCGCCATCTTCGGCAGCGGTGGCGCGTCCAGGCAGGTCATGGGGTGCGGGTCCAGGCCCTTGAGCGTCATCATGCGGGCGGCGGCCTGGTCGACCCGTGCCGCGTCCAGGTCCCCGGAGCGCACCGCCTCGACGATGGCGGCGCGCATGGCCCGCGCGTAGCTGCCGTCGGTGGTCAGCAGCGCGTCGGCTCCCGCCCGCACTGCCAGCACGGCGGCCTCGGACAAGGTCCAACGACCGTTGATCGCACCCATGCCCAGCGAGTCGGTCATCGCCACGCCCGTGAACCCCAGCCGGCGCAGCAGCGCGTAGGAGGCCTTTGACAGACTCGCCGGCCGGCCGGGCTCCAGCGCGTCATAGGCGACGTGGCCCAGCATCACAATGGGCACGCCAGCGTCGACCATGGCCTCGAACGGCTGCACGTCGGTGGCCATCAGCTCGTCCAGCGAAGCATCGACCGACGAGGGCCGCAGGTGCACATCGCCGGCGGCGCGTCCGTGGCCGGGGAAGTGCTTGGCCACGGGCAGCACGCCAGCGTCGACCAGGCCGTTGGCGAACGCGGTGGCGTACTCCCCCGCCGCTGCCGGGTCCGCCGAGAAGGAGCGGTCGCCGATCACACCTCGCCAAGGGCCCGCGTCAAGGTCGGCCACCGGCGCTAAATCAGCCGTCAGCCCCATGCCGGCCAACTGGCTACCCAGGTCATGCGCCCTGGAACGCACCGTACGAGCGGGACCCGTTGCCGCCAGCGTCCGCGCGGACGACGAGGGACCGAGCAGGTCACGAAAGTTCGACACCCGGCCCGACTCCTCATCGGTGCTGATCAGCAGCGGCACCGCGGAGCGACGCTGCAGCCCCTCGACCAAGGCCCGCACCTGCCGCGTGTCGACGGCGTTGACCTCCGACAAAAATACCCCGCCGACGCCGACGTCGACGACCTCTCGGGCCAGCGGCTCATCGGAGCGCGTGGTGTCGGGCAGGCCGACGACGAGCAGCTGCCCGGCCCGCCGCCGCAGCGGCGCTGGCCGGCAGGCATCGTCGGGAGCCGGTCGGTTGCCTGCAGCGCGGATGCCGATCGGCGAGGAATCTGTCGGTGGCGGCTGAGCCCTGCGCGGGGCCATGCCCGGCGACTCGATCCCGGCCACACGAGTCGACCCGGGCGCCAGCGTGGCGCCGAGCAGACCCACCGCCAGACCCAAGACAAACAACGCGCCGGCCAACCCGGCCGGCCTCAGCGAGCGGACAGGGCGTGGCGCGCTGTGGGCTCCTCGAGGGCGGCGGCGCATCCCCAACGACCTTAGCCGATGCCGCGTTTGCCCCGTCGGCCGGGCAGCCCTCAGCTGGCGCGGCGCAGGGGCGGTTCGTCGAGGAGGCCACCGAGCTCTTCCAGGTCGCCGGAACCGATGGTGACCTCGCCGGACTTGACCTTGGCGGCGTACTCGTCGACGTAGGTCTGGCCCGACAGCAGCATCAGCTCGTACATCAGCTCGTCGGTGGCGCTGCGTAGCGCGAAATGGTTGTCCTCGGATCGCCCGTACCGTCCGGCGATGTGCAAGGGGCGACCGATGCGCAACGTCACCTGGTGCATCCTCGGCCGCTTGGCGCCGGTGGGCAGCACCCGGTCGGTGCCGACGATCCCCACGGGGATGATCGGGGCGCCGCTACGCATGGCCAGGCGCGCCGGGCCGGTCTTGCCGCGATAGAGCCGTCCGTCGGGCGAACGGGTGCCCTCCGGGTAGATGCCCAGCAGTCGGCCTCGGCGCAGAACTTGTAAGCCCCTGCGCAGGCTCGCCTCGCCGGCGTCACCGCCCTGCCGTGCCACGGGCATGACGCCGACGTTCTCGTAGAAGTACCGCTGCCAGCCACGGAAGTAGTCGGCTTTGCCCAGGTAGTAGACCGGGCGCTGCAGCGCCGCCGGCAGGAAGACGGAGTCCGAGAAGGACAGATGGTTGGCGGCGATGATCGCCGGGCCGGACGCGGGGACGTTGCCCAGCCCTTCAACGAGGGGGCGCCACACCGCGTTGATGACGGGGGGCAGCACCGCGTGCAGCATCCGGTAGAGCACCGGCCCACGGTCCGCCAATCGCATGCTGCCCTCCTTCCAACTGATGGCTCGGCTGTACCCGGCCGGCGGCCGCAGCAGTCTATGCCGCCCACTGGATCAGCCCCGCCGTTGACTCCTGACCTCGGCGGAGAGCTTCCCGCTCATCGGCTTGCTCCCCGGCGGATACCCTGGCCTGCGCATGAGCGACCAGCAACCGGAGCGTCCCCACGAAGTTGTCGAGCTGCGGGGTCACGTCATCGACTCCCGACTGCTCGGTCAGGTGCTCGACGAGGTGATGGAGCGGGGTGCCGACTACGAGATCGTGCGCTTCGATGTCGGCAAGCGCCACGAGGACCCGTCCTATGTCGCGCTGCGCGTGGAGGTCGACGACCCCGAGCAGCTGGTCTCGCTGCTGGAGCGGCTGCAGTCCTACGGCGCCAACCCGGCCACCGACGAGGACGCCACGCTGGTGGCCGTCGAACGCGACGGGGTCCTGCCCGAGGGCTTCTACTCGACGACCAACCTGCCGACCCGCATCCGCGTCGAGCGGCGCTGGGTCGACGTAGCGAATCCCGAGATGGACTGCGCCGTGGTCTACGACCCGCAGACATCAACGGCCAGGACGGTCCCGATGGACGACACGCGGACCGGCATGCAGGTGGTCACGGGAGTCGGTGGCGTGCGGGTGACGCCTCGTCAGAAGCCGCGTGTCGACGAAGGCACCACCTTCGAGTTCATGACCTCGGAGATATCCTCGGAGAAGCCGCAGGTCCTGCTCGTCGAGCGGGTCGCGCAGGGCATGCGTGACGCCAAGGCCGCCGGTCAGAAGGTGCTGTGGGTCGCCGGACCGGCGCTGGTGCACACCGGCAGCGTCGAGCCCACCTGTGCGCTGATCCGCGCGGGCTACATGGATGTCCTGTTCGCCGGCAACGCCCTTGCCACCCACGACATCGAGGGCAACCTGTTCGGCACCTCGCTGGGCGTGTCGTTGTCCCACGGCATCCCCACCGAGCACGGCCACGAGCATCACGTCCGCGCGATCAACCGCATCCGCCAGTGCGGGTCGATCCAGGCGGCGATCGACGACGGCACGCTGACCGGGGGGATCATGTGGCATGTCGTGACCTACGGCGTGGATTACGTGCTGGCCGCCAGCGTCCGTGACGACGGCCCGCTGCCCGAGGTCATCCGCGACGTGATCGCCGCGCAGGGCGAGATGCGCAAGCGCATCCCAGAGGTCGGCTTCGCGCTGATGGTCGCCACCCTGCTGCACTCGGTGGCCACCGGCAACATGCTGCCGGCGCACGTGCCGCTGGTCTGCGTCGACATCAATCCCGCCTCGGTCATCAAGCTTGTGGACCGCGGCTCGGTGCAAAGCGCCGGCATCGTCACCGACGTCGGGCTGTTCCTGTTGCAACTCGCTCAGCGGCTGGCGCCCGAGGAGCTGGCCGACCTGCGGGCCGACACCGCCACCTTCGAGCCGGGCACCACCGAGGCCGCGCAACCCTGAGCCGAACGCCTACCCTGCGTCGCACTCCACGGCAAACGACAGGGCATCGCAGACTGCCCTCATCCGCCCAGGACCCAAGTGCGCGATGCGGTCGACCAGCAGCGCGGCTGCCAGCGGCTGGACGTTGTCCAGGGAGACCACACATGGCTGTGGGAGGCCGTCATCGGCGTCGAGCGGAACTTCCGTCGGCAGACCACGGATGCGGGTGGTCAGCGGCGCCACCAACGGCCGGCGCAACACCCCCAGCACCGCGTCACGCGACAGGACCAGGACGGGGCGGCGTCCCAACACGGGGTCCTCGCTCCACCACACCTCGCCGCGCGCTACCAGGAGCTTTCCTCCTCACGGGCCAGGGCCGCGAGGTTGCGACGCGTGTTCGTCTCGGTCCAGCGGTCCAAGTCTCCCCATTCGTCGCGCGCGTCGGTCTGCGGCAGACGCCGGTAGCCGTCGACCAGCGCACGGGTGCGCTCGGTCCCGCGATCCTCGGTCAGCTGGCGCT
>JALZLC010000197.1 GCA_030858885.1 Actinomycetota bacterium | reverse complement strand
CCCGAGATCGCCGGCAAGCCCTCCCCCGCCCTGTTCCGCGCCGCTGCCGAGCGCCTGCCGGCCGGGCCGCTGCTGATGGTCGGCGACCGTCCGGAGACCGACCTGGACGGCGCCGCCGCGCTCGGCTGGGACACCGCGCTGGTACTGACGGGCGTGACGTCGGCCATCGAGGCCGCTGCGGTGCGGCCTCGGCCCACCTGGGTGCTGCATGACCTGCGGGCCCTGTTCGACGACGCGCCTCTTGCGCCCCGTGACGACGTCGTCGTCCGGCCGGCTCGCGCCACCGACAGCCAGGCGATCCTCGAGTTGTGGGACCAGGCTGGGATGCTGGCCTACACCCGGGAGCCCGAGCGCGACATCGCCGCCATGCTCGCCGCCGACGCCGGCGCCTTCCTCGTCGCCGAGGTCGCCGGGGAACCGGTCGGGGTGCTGATGGGGAGCAACGACGGGCGCCGCGGCTGGATCAACCGCTTGGCCATCGCGCCGCAACACCGCGCTCAAGGGATCGGCCGTGCCCTGGTGGCAGAGGCCGAGGCGGTGATGCGCGCCGGCGGTCTGCCGCAGGCCAACCTGCTGGTGTTCACCGACAACCGCGAGGCGCAGGCCTTCTGGGAGCGCCTCGGCTACACCGCCTCCGCCCCCGTCACGCTGCGCAGCAAGCGGTTGGGGGCCGCGCCGGTCGACGCCTGCTGATTCCCGCGGCGCATCCGGCGCGCGCATGACCTGTGCGTTACCGCCGCCGGCTACGTGAGCGCTGGACCGGTGCGCTACCGCCTGCGGCTATTTGCGCTCAGGACCGGTGCGCTACCGGCTCCGGCTACGTGAGCGGTGGGCGGGTCGCGACGGCCACGACCGCGCGTTCGATGACCAGCGCTGCCGGCAGCTCGCCGCCCTTGATGTCGGCGTCGGCGGCAGCCAGCGCGGCATAGGCGCCGGTCAGCTCCCCCGGCCCGAAGTTGCGCCGCACGGCACGCAGCCGCCGGGCCTGCCCCGCGCTGATGTTCAGGCCCACGGCCTTGCCGTCCAGCCCGCCGGCCACCGCCACGATCGACCGCAGGCGGTAGGCCAGCGCGCCTAACACCATCACGGGATCGTCGCCGGACTCGAGCACCCCACACAGCAGTTCCAGGGCCTGGGGGGGATTGCGGTCGCACATGGCGTCGGCGACGGCGAAGGAGCCGCGGCTGCCACGGCCCACCACCACGGCGTCCACGTGGGCGCCCGAGACCTGCCCCGCCGCCGCCGTGGCAGCGACCTGCGCCACCTTCTCCACGATGCCGGGCACGTCGGTGCCGGCGTGGCCAAGGATCGCCGCCACAGCGCCTTGATCCGCCGTGCGTTTGTGTCGGTGGAACTCGTCGATCACCAAGCGAGCCCAGCCGCGTTCGTCCCACTCCTTGGGCGGGAGGACGTCGGTGCGGCCGCCGAGGTCCTTGATCCGCTTGGCCAGCCGCTGGATGCGCCCGGTGCCCGTGGCCAGCAGGATGACGGTGGCGTCGGGTGGCGGGCCGTCCATCTCGGCGAGCAGCACGCCGGCGGCCTCGGCGGGCAGCTCCTGCGCGTCGCGAAGCAGAACCGCGCGCGGGGTGCCGAACAGCGAACCGGTGCGCAGGTCGGGCAGCTGGCCCTCGCGCAGATCCGCCGCCCGCAGATCGGCGACGTCCAACTCGTCGTCGCCGCGCAGCTCGTCCAACAGGAGGTCGGCGGCCCGGCGCAGCAGCAGCTCCTCAGGCCCTACCAGCAGGCGGAACGACGACGGTGGCGGCATGACATCTCGTCCGGCAGGCAAGTTGTGACCCTACCGCTTGACCAGCAAGCGCCCCAGCCGACTACGGTGACGGCGCCCGCTGCGCTAGCGGCAGGACCCACACTGCACGGCGACTGCGATCACCACCTCCATGAACTCCATGAACATGTCATCCTCAGCGCATGGCCACGCGCAGACGACGCCTGCAAGTTCTGCTCGACGAAGAGCGGTTCGCTCATCTGGAACATCTCGCCAGGCAGCGTCCCACGACCGTCGCCGCGCTGGTGCGCGACGCGCTCGACCGGACGTACTGGCAGGGTCCGGCCTCTGACGGGGCGGCGGATCGATTCCTCGCGCGGGAGCCGCTCGAGCTCGGCTCGTGGGAGGAAGCAAAGCGCCAGATCGAAGACAGCCTCGCCGGTCGCGCCCAGCCGTGACCCACTATCTGGTCGACGCCGGACTGAGCCTGCGCCCATGCCGCCCTGGCCGGTGCTGCCGTCGCACCGTCAGCCTTCCGGCGGATCGGGCGCCACCTCGATGGTGACGGTGCCGTCCAGATCGGTGCGGTGCAGCCGTAGTCCCCGCAGGGCGGCCACGGCCTCGGGCGTCGGGTGGCCGTAGTCGTTGTCGGCGCCGACCGAGATCACCGCCTCGCGGGCGCCCACCGCGTCCAGGAAGCCTTCGGCGTTGGTGGCGCCACCGTGATGGGGCACTTTGAGGACATCGGCCGCCAGCAGGTCGGGTCGCGCCAGCAGCCGCTGTTGCGCGGCGGCCTCGGCGTCGCCGGTCAGCAGCAGTGCGGCGCCGTCGGACACCACGCGTAGCACCAGGGAGTTGTCGTTGGGCTCGGCGCCCAGTGAGCCATCCGCCGGCGGGCTGAGCACCTGAACCTCGGCCGCACCGAGCCGAAAAGTATGACCGAGGGCCACCGGCACGATCGGCACCCTGCTCCCCCGCGCGGCCGCCAGTGTGGCCGTCGCCGAGGCGTCGGCGTCCGGCAGCGGCGGCCCCGGACCGACGACCAGGGCGCCGACCCGCAGGCCCGCCACGACCTCTGGCAACCCACCGGTGTGGTCGGCATGCGGATGGGACACGACGACCGCGTCCAAGGCACGCACCCCTCGGCCGCGCAGCAGCCGCAAGGCCGCGTCGGGGTCGGGACCACCGTCGACCAGCATCCGCGCGGGTTCCGCGTTGACGGCGGGCACCTCGACGAGCACGGCGTCACCCTGGCCGACGTCCAGAGCGGTCAGCGTCAGGCCGGTGACCGCGGCGGGCGGGCGCAGGGTCGGCCACGCCATGCTGAGCACCGCGATGGCGACGCACAGCCCGGCCAACCGCGGCCGCTGCCACCGCCGCAGGATCACGGCGGCGCCGCCGGCGAGCACCACGGGGCTCAGCAGCTGGGTGACGGTGAGCTGCGGACCGTCGGCGAAGCGCTGACCGGCCCACAAGACGACGGACAGGGCCGGGTATGCCAGCACCGCAAGCGTCGCTCCGGCACCCTCCCACAGCTGCGCCGTCAGGGCCGCCACCACGCCGATCGCCGAGGCGATGGCCGCCGCCGGGACCGCGATCAGGTTGGCCGGCAACGACGCCAGCGGCACGGCACCCTCGACGCCGAGCAGCACCGGCGCCACCCCGACCTGGGCTCCGGCGCTGGCGCCAAGCAACAAGGCCAGCGAACGGGGCCCGGGTACGCGACGAGCCAGCTCGGGTCCCACCACCAGCACGCCAGCGGTGGCCAGCACCGACAGGGCGAACCCGAGCTGGCCGGCCAGCAGCGGATCAACCAGCAGCAAGAGCAAGGCCGCGACGGCCAGGGTGTGCCGGGCATCGTGGCCTCGCCCGGTCCTCTGCGACAGCAAGACCAAGGCGGCCATGGCGCCGGCCCGCAAGACCGACGGCTCCCAGCGGACGAGCACCGTGAACCACAGCAGAGCGGCCATGGCGCAGCGGCGCCGCCCCCGCGCGCCGATCCCGCACAGCGCCGCCACAGCGACCACCCCCGCCAGCACCAACGCCACGTTGGACCCGGAGACCGCGACCAGGTGCGACAAACCGGCGGCGGTCAACGTCTCCTCGGCCGGCGTCGACAGACCCCTGGTGTCACCCGTCACCAGGCCCGACAGCAGGGCGGCATGGTCGGGTGCGAGCCAGCGTCCCGCGGCGGCGCGGACACGGGCACGAGCCGTGGTCGACGAGCGCAGCAGCCACCCGGCCCCGGCCGTGACCTCGGGTGGCGTGGTCACGTCGACGGCGGTCCCGGCGTGCAGGCGGCGCAGGTAACCGTCGAACCCGTCCCGGTCAAGCGGTCGCGCGGTGGCGTCCAGCTCGATCGCCTCACCCAGCTGCGGCGAGGCGTCGAGGTCATCAGCGCGCAGCAGGGCGCGTTCCCGGGTGTCCTGGCCGGCGATCGTGTCGACACGGATCAGTGACCAGGCACCCGCCAGGCTGGCGCGCGGCTCGGTGACCACCACCGCCTGCAGTCGCGCGCTACCGCCCGCGCGCGCGAGCTCCGCCAGCTGGCCGGCGTCCACCACCGCCGCGCGGCCGCCGACTGACCCAGAACCCAACACGGCGAGTCCGGTCAGTGCCAGCGCGGTCCGCAGACCGGCGGACCAGCAACGTGCGGCCGCGGCGCAACCCGCCAACACCGTCCCCAGGACCGCCAGCCACCACGGCCCCGGCCACAAGCAACCGAGCCACAGCGCGGCCACGGCGGCCCACGCCGCCGCGGCCGTCACGGGACGACCAGACCGGCCAGCGCCTGGAACGTCTTCTCGCCGATGCCGCTGACGTCGCGCAGCTGCTCCACGGCCGTGAAGCCACCGATCTGCTCGCGGTGGCTGATGATCCGCTCGGCCAGCACCGGACCGATCTCCGGGAGCAACTCGAGCTCCGCCGCGGTCGCCTGGTTGAGGCTGACCGGCGCCGCCGCAGGCGTCGCACCGGGTGTGGCGGCCGGGGCGCTGGGTGGAACTCCCGAGGCCGGCGGGACGGTGGGGGAAGCCGAAGCCGGCGGCGCGCCGGAAGGCACATCGCCGACCAGCAGTTGTTCGCCGTCGACCAGCGGCCGCGCGAGGTTCAGCGCCTCGAGGGCAGCCTTGGGTAGCGGACCGCCCGCCGCCTCCAGCGCGTCAGCGACCCGCGAACCACCTGGCAGCGTGTAGACGCCGGGCGCCGCTATGCGGCCCGTGACATGGACCACGACCTCGGCCTCGGTGACGGCGAGAGGATCCTGCGACGCCGTGGCGGTCGGTGCCGGCGCAGCAGCCGGCACCGTCCCCGGTCCAGCCGCCAACCAGACCAGGCC
>JALZLC010000329.1 GCA_030858885.1 Actinomycetota bacterium | reverse complement strand
GAACAGGTGGTGGCGCAGGCGCAGGCCGACGCCGCCGCCGAGCAGGTCGACACCGGCGCCGCCGAGCCACCGGCTGACACGCCGCCGTCCGGTCCCGGCTCCGCCGACGAGGCAGCCCGTGAGGCCGTCGCCACACCCGGCGACGCCGACAACCCAGACACGCCGGTCACACCAGAGCGGCGCTGACCGGGTTCGTCGCAACCGAGGAGCACACCGTGCCCGACTTCACCGCCGCCGACGTCAAGCGGCTCCGCGACGCCACTGGGGCCGGGATGATGGACTGCAAGCGCGCCCTCGTCGACGCCGACGGGGATCTGGACAAGGCAGCCCAGCTGGTGCGCGAGCGCACCGGGGCGAAGATGGAAGGCCGCGTCGGCGAGCGCACCGCCGCCGAGGGCCTGGTGCATGCCTACCTGCACGCCCCCACGCCGGGACTGCCCCCGAAGGTCGGTGTCCTGCTTGAGCTCAACTGCGAAACCGACTTCGTGGCCAAGGGCGAGGGCTTCCGCCAGCTGGCCAACGACGTGGCGCTGCACATCGCGGCGATGCGCCCGCTGGTGATCAGCGAGGCCGAGGTGGACCCCGACGCCATCGCCGCCGAGCGCTCCTTCGCCGAGAAGCAGGCCCGTGACGAGGGCAAGCCCGAGCACATCATCGAGCGGATCGTGGAAGGCAAGGTCAAGGCCTTCTACGCCGACAAGGTCCTGCTCAACCAGCCCTTCGTGAAGGATGACAAGCGCACCGTCGCTGACCTGCTCAACGAGTTTCAGCGCACCAGCGGTGAGAAGACCGTCGTCGGCCGTTTCGTGCGGTACCACGTGGGAGGGTGACCATGGGGAGCTGGCGTGGGTGAGGCCAAGTACGGGCGGGTGCTGCTGAAGCTCGGTGGCGAGGCATTCTCCGACCCGGTCAGCACCATCAGCCCGACCGTCGTGAGCTCGGTCGCCGCCCAGCTGGCCGCCGTCATCGAACTCGGCGTGCAACTGGCCGTGGTGGTCGGGGGCGGCAACATCTTCCGCGGCACGTCGCCGCAGGCAGGGGGGATGGACCGCTCTAGCGCCGACCACATGGGCATGCTCGCCACGGTCATCAACGCGCTGGCGCTGCAGGACGCCTGCGAGAAGTTCGACCTGCAGACCCGCGTGCAGTCGGCGGTGTCCATGCAGGAGCTGTGTGAGCCGTACATCCGGCGCCGCGCGGTCCGCCACCTGGAGAAGGGCCGGCTGGTCATCTTCGCGGCCGGCCTGGGCGCTCCGTACTTCTCGACCGACACGGCCGCCGCCCAGCGAGGACTGGAGATCGGCGCCGAAGCGATCTTGAAGGGCACGAAGGTCGACGGGGTCTATGACCGGGACCCGAAGTTGCACCCAGGAGCCTCACGCTTTGACGAGCTGAGCTACCTCGAGTTCCTTCGGCGCGGGCTGAAGGTCATGGACACCACCGCGATCTCGCTGTGCATGGACCACGACCTCCCCGTCAGCATCTTCGACCTGTTCGTGGAGGGCAACCTGCGCAGAGTGATGTGCGGCGAGCCGATCGGCACGTTGGTGCATGCGATACCGGACAAGCCCGATCTGGAGAACTTCTTGTGATCGACGACACGATGATGGAGGCGGAGCTGAAGATGGCTGCTGCCGTGGATCACACCCGGTCGGAGTTCGGCAAGATTCGTACGGGACGGGCGAACCCCGGGTTGATCACGGATCTGCCCGTGGACTACTACGGCGCGCCGACACCGCTGCAACAGCTCGCGGGTGTTTCCGTTCCCGAGGCCCGCATGCTGCTGGTCAGTCCCTACGACCAGACCGCGCTCAAAGCCATCGAGCGCGCCATCAGCCGGTCTGACCTGGGTCTGAACCCGTCCAACGACGGCAAGGTCATCCGCGTCGTCTTCCCCGACCTCACCGAGGAGCGCCGTCGCGAGTTCGTGCGGATGGCACGCGAGCGCGCCGAGGAGGGGCGCGTGTCGATCCGCAATGTGCGCCGCAGCGCCAAGTCCGAGCTCGGCCACCTGCGCGACGCCTCCGACATCACTGAAGACGACGAGCGGCGTGCTGACAAGGCGCTGCAGGACCTGACCGACACCTACGTCGGGCAGGTCGACAGCCTGCTCAGCCACAAAGAGAAAGAGTTGCTGGAGGTCTGAGGCCCCCGCGACCCGTCATGCCCGTCGCACCGCCCATCCCCGCCGGCCCTCCCTCCCCGGCCCACCACACCCTTGGTCGCAACCTGCCCGTCGCGATCGCCGTCGGGGTCGCGCTGGCTGCGCTGTTCCTCGGGACGCTGTTCCTGCACCCCGTCGCCTTCCTGACCTTCATCGCGGCGATGGTGACGCTCGGGCTGTTGGAACTGGATCGCGCGTTCCGCTCGAAGGAGTTGCGGCCGGTCACGCCGGTGGCCCTCGGCGCAGGCCTGCTGCTGGTCTTCGGAACCTACGCTTCCGGGTCCAGCGCCCAGAGCGTGGTCCTGGCCCTGGTGGTGGTGGGCGCGGGTGCCTGGGCGGTGGTCAGGCGCGGCGGCGAAACCCCGTTGCGCGGCCTGAGCCTCACCTGCCTCATGGTGCTGTGGGTGCCGTTTCTGGCCAGCTACATCGGGCTGCTACTGGCCAGGCCGCAAGGCGAGTGGTTCGTCATGGCCACGGTCGCCCTCACCGTCAGCAGCGATATCGGGGCGTTCGCCATTGGGAGCCGCTTCGGGCGTCACAAGCTGGCGCCCAGTGTCAGCCCCGCCAAGTCGTGGGAGGGGTTCTTCGGGGGACTGGGTACGGCGCTGCTGCTCGCCGTCTTGGTCACCGCCAACGTTCCGGGCTTCACGGTGATCACGGCGCTGGCCTTGGCAGTGGGCGTCTGCGTGGCCGCGACCGTTGGCGACCTGGCCGAGTCCATGGTCAAGCGTGACCTTGGCGTCAAGGACCTCGGCGGGCTCCTACCAGGGCATGGTGGCATCATGGAGCGCGCCGACGCGATCATCTTCGCGCTGCCGGCCGCCCACCTGCTGCTGCTCGCGCTCGGCTCATGACCATGTCGATCCTGGATCCCTACGCCCTCGGGCGCGACGGCCTCGCGGCGCTGCTGGACGACCAGCCGCGCTACCGAGCCGACCAGGTGCATCGCTGGCTGGTGCGCGGCGTCGACGATCCCGCCGAGATGACCGACCTGCCGCTGGATCTGCGCCAGCGGCTTGCTGAGCTCCTGCCGCCACCCCCCGCGTTGCTGCGTTCCTCCAGCGCCGACGGTGGCCTGACCCGCAAGGTGCTGCTCGGCTTCCCCGCCGAGACCGGCCCGCGCTCGCCGCGGACTGATGTAAGAACCAAAACTGACGGGGAGATTGCCTCGGGCCCGCTTCGGACTGGCGTGGAAGTCGAAAGCGTGCTGATGTGCTATCCGGCGCGCGATGGCAAGGCAGGACGGGCGACGGTGTGCATCTCCACCCAGGCGGGTTGCGCAATGGGGTGCCCGTTCTG
>JALZLC010000319.1 GCA_030858885.1 Actinomycetota bacterium | reverse complement strand
CCAGGAACATCGTGGTGCGGACCATGCCGGCAGCCTCAGGCTGGCGGGCCATGGCCTCGATGGCCTTGCCGATCAAGAAGCCCAGCCCGATGCCGGGGCCGATCGCGCCGAGGCCGTAGACCAGACCGGCACCGATCGAGCCGATGTCACCTTCCATGCGGTGTTCCTCCTTACGTGGCGCCTAAAAGCGCCTAGCGGATTGCGTTGTGCTCGCTCATGGATCGCTATCAATGTCAGTGTTCAGGGTGCAGCGAGCCGCCGATGTAGACGGCGGTGAGAATGGTGAAGATGTAGGCCTGCAGCAGCCCGACGACCAGCTCGAAGCCGATGAGCAGCGGGGCGGCGGCCAGGGCCACCAGCCCGATCGGGAAGCCGATCGAGAAGTCGGTCAGCGGCGGGATCGTCACGAACGCGTGGATCGTGATGAAGATCAGCGTGAGGATGATGTGGCCGGCCAGCAGGTTGGCGAACAGACGGACGGCAAGCGTGAGCGGCCGCGCCACGAAGTTGGAGATCAGCTCGATCGGCGTCAGCAGGATGTACAGCGCCTTGGGCGCGCCTGGCGGGAACAGCGTGCTCTTGAAGTAGCCGCCGAAGCCCTGGGCCTTGATCCCGACGCCGATGAACAGGATGTAGACCATCACCGCCAGGAAGGCCGGAAGCGCCATCCGCGAGGTCGGCGGGAAGTTGATGAAGGGCACGACCTCGAACAGGTTGTTGATCCAGACGAACATGAAGATGGTGGTCAGCAGGGGCACCCAGCGATGCCCGTCCGCACCCATCACCTGCACGGCGATCTGCTCGCGGATGAACTCGACAATCGCCTCGCAGGCCGACTGCAGCCTTCCGGGCACGACCTTCGGCTTGCGGAACGCGATCACGAACAGCAGGCCTGCCAGCAGCGAGGCGAACAGCGTCAGCAGCGCCACGCGGTTGAACGCCAGCAAGGTGTCGGCGAACAGGAAGGGCTCGAACTCGAAGAGCTCGTTGACCGGGGGCAGCTCCCAGGGGCCGCCGTACTCCACCGCCGCCAGCATCGGCGTCACGAACGGGTCCTTTCGATGTCCTGCGCCGGCGTCGCAGCCGGCTGCTCCAGGTCGCGGGTGTATACCACGCCGGCTCCGGGACCCCCCGGGCCCATGGCGGCCTCGGTCCGCGGCGAGCGCGGGGCAGCGGCGGTGTTCACCCAGTAGAAGCTGGGCACCCGGCTGACCAGCCGGACATCCCAGGCCAGCGCTGCCAGCAGGAGGACGGCGGCGGTGATGGCGAGGCTGGGACCGTGGATGGTCTCGACGGGGCGCAGCAGCACGATCAGCAGCGCGTAGATCAGCAACCGCAACAGGTAGCCCCCGAGGACGGCGGCCATCAGGGCGGTCGGGCCGATGCGTGCCGCCCACGACATCAGGGCGCCGGCCATGATGAACATCCCGCCTACGACGGCTGCGGCGATTCCCGCGCCCAGCGCCCCGCCTGGCCCGGCCACCGCGGTGGCGATGGCCAACGCCGGGATAGCCAGGAGCCCCACCACGCCGACCGCGGAGCGGGCCAACCGCAACTCGATGGCGTCCTGCGGCCCGTTGCCCTGCGTCGTGCCCTGCCTAGCCACTCGGATCCTCCGCGCGGTCGTCGGTCGTCGCGGCCGGCGCCGGTGGCGCGGAGGTCTTGAGCCACAGCAGATAGATGCCACAGGCGTTGCCCACCACGAAGCCGATGGACATCAGCCAGGGAGTGGTTCCCAGCCAGCGGTCGACCAGCCAGCCGATGCCGCCCCAGACCAGCGTCGCGGTGACGAGGTTGACGGCGAGGAACCAGCCGTCCTGGTTGGGGCTGGTGCGCATGAACTGCGCCCCGTACTGCGCGGTCGAGGGTCGAGGCGTGCGCGTGCGCGCCCCGGCACCGGGGGAAGGGGGTTCGGAGGAGGTCATGTCCGCCGGCGAGTCTACGCAGGCGCCAGGAACCGTGTCAACGAAGGCGTGATTGCCGTTTTCCCTGGTCACGACCACTTTCCGGCTCCGCTCGGCAGAAGATTGTGAATTATATCACAAACTGCCCGAGCAGGGCCGCCTGCGGCAGCCGCAACAGGCGCGCGACCCGTCAGGCCGTATCTGGATAGGCCGGGAAGCGCCCGACCAGGTCGGCAACGTCGGCGCGCACCGACTCGACCTCATCGGCGGCCTTGAGCACCCGTCCGATGAGCCGGGCGATCTCGACCATCTCGGCCGGCCCCATCCCCTGCGTGGCGACCGAGGCGGTACCAACCCGGATGCCGGAGGCCACCATCGGTGGACGCGGGTCGAAGGGGATCGCGTTCTTGTTCAGCGAGATGCCGGCGGCGTCCAGCCGCGTTTCGGCCTCGGCGCCCGTCAGATCGAGGTCGCTGAGGTCAGCGAGCAGGTAGTGGATATCGGTGCCGCCCGACACCATGCGCAGGCCCTCGCCCGTCAGCGCCTCGGCCAGGGCGCGCGCGTCGTCGACGATGCGCCGGGCGTACTCGGCGAAGTCCGGTTTGGCGGCCTCGGCGAAGGCCACCGCCTTGGCCGCGATGGCGTGCATCAGCGGCCCGCCCTGCAGGAAGGGAAAGACCGCCTTGTCGACGGCCTTGGCATATTCCGCCCGGCACAGGATCGTCCCGCCGCGTGGTCCCCGCAGCGTCTTGTGAGTCGTGAACGTCACCACGTCCGCGTGCGGCACGGGCGACGGATGCACCCCACCGGCGATGAGGCCGGCGAAGTGGGCCGCATCCACCATGAACTTGGCGCCCACCTCCTCAGCGATCGACGCGAACGCCCCGAAGTCGATGGTGCGGGGGTAGGCGGTGGCGCCCGCCACGATCACCTTGGGCCGGTGTTCGCGGGCGAGTTCGGCGACCTCGTCGAGGTCGATCCGCTCGTCGGACTTGCGCACCCCGTAGGGCACGACGTTGAACCACTTGCCGCTGAAGTTGACCTTCGAACCGTGTGTCAGGTGCCCCCCGTGGGGCAGTGACATCGCCAGGATCGTGTCGCCGTGACCCACACCGAGGGCGTGGTAGGCGGCCAGGTTCGCCTGCGCGCCGGCGTGGGGCTGGACGTTGGCGTGTTCGGCGCCGAACAGCGTCTTGGCGCGCTCGATCGCGAGCGTCTCGGCGACGTCGACGAACTCACAGCCGCCGTAGTAACGGTGCCCGGGATACCCCTCGGCGTACTTGTTCGTCAGCACGCTGCCCTGGGCGGCCAGGACGGCCGGCGAGGTCAGGTTCTCAGAGGCGATCAGCTGCAGGTTCGTGCGCTGGCGCTGCAGCTCGTCAGCGATCGCGCCCGCGATCTGCGGGTCGGCGGCCTCAAGGGCGCCATAGTCGGGTCCCCAGGTCATGGTTGCTCCTGTCGCTCGAGGTCGGCGATCTGGTCGAGGCGTCGCTGGTGGCGCCCGCCCTGGAACTCGGTGGTGAGCCATACCGTAAGGATCTCGTCGGCCAGACCCTGCGCGACCACTCGCCCGCCCATGGCCAGGACGTTGGCGTCGTTGTGTTCACGCGACAGCCGGGCCGTGTACAGGTCGTTGCACAGCGCCGCTCGCGCCCCCCGCACCTTGTTGGCTGCCATCTGCTCGCCCTGGCCGCTGCCGCCCAGCACGATCCCCCGGTCGGCCCGCTGGGTCACGACGGCGACGGCGACGGCGGCGCAGATCGGCGGGTAGTCGACGGGCTCGGTCGAGTGGGTGCCGAGATCCTCCACCGCGTGGCCGAGCTCGCCGAGGGTGTCCACCAGGTGGCGTTTGAGCGCAAAGCCGGCGTGGTCCGCGCCGATCGCCACGCGCATCACGCCTGCCCGTCGGCATTCGGCGGCTCGGCGGCGGCGGGAGATGGCTCAGTCGCCAGCGCCTCGGCGTCCGCGGGCCGCGAGCCCCATTGCACCTCGCCAGTAGCGACCTGGTTGACATGGTCGGCGGAGACGACGCCCTCGCGCAGCACCACCGCGCTGCCCCGCCGGCAATCCACGATCGTGGACCCAACGGCCTCGCGCAAGCCGCCGTCGACGTACAGGGCAACCTGATCGCCGAGCTGGGCCTGCGCCTCCGCGGCCGTGGCCGGTGGCGGATCGCCGCGACGGTTGGCCCCACTGCAGGCCAGCGGGCCGACGGCGGCCGCCACCGCCAGCACCAGATCGTCGGCCGGCATCCGCAAGGCCACGGTCTCACCGGCCTCGCCGAGGTCCCACGGCAGGTCCGGCTGGGCCTCCAGCACGATCGTCAGCGGGCCTGGCCAGTAAGCGGCCATGAGGCGCTCCGCGGTCTCAGGCACCTCACGAGCCAGACCGATGACCTGGCGCGGGTTACGGATCAGCAGCGTCAGCGGCGCCTGCCGGTCACTGGCGCGAGCGGTGAAGATGCGCCGCGTCGCCTCGGTCGAGAACGCGTCGGCCACCACGCTGTAGACCGTGTCGGTGGGCAGCACCGCCAGCCCGCCCTCGTTGAGCGCCTTGACGGTGCGCGCGACGGCGTCTGCCTGGTCTTCGCCGGCGATGATCTGCGACATGGCGGTGATGCTACGGGTCCGACTCCGGTTTGCGGGCAACCGGTCTTGCTGAGTCAGCCGCGGCGGGCTGCGGCGGCCAGGCGACGGGGGCCGCGTCGCCCGACCCGCCGGTCGTCGGCTGTGAAGGAGCCCGTGGCCGCCGGCTGCGTTCGAGGCGTGGACGAATCTGGGCCATAGCCATAGGCCCGCAGGCAACGCTGCTCGGCGGCCAGGACCAGGGCCCGCAACGCATCGTCGTAGCTGTCCGAAGCGGGGGCGGGGCTGGGGTTGACCCGCTCCAGGGACTCCAGACGAGCCTGGCGATACGGAACCTTGATGATGTCGAAGACGGCACACAGGTCCTCGAGGAGCCGCTCCTGGGAGCCGACAAAGTCGATCTCGTCGTGGGTGTCACGGCCGGTGTACAGCTGGTAGGTGTCGTACAGGTAATCGCCTCGCTGGCTGACGTTGCTGATCCAGGTGGCGAAGTCGTCGCTGCCCAGGTGGGGGTCGATCTCCCAGTTCGGATGCCACAGCGTGTTGCGCTGGTAGTAGTGCCAGCGCTTCCGCGCCGGGCGGCGCATCACCATCTCCCAGTAGCTGCGGTACCAGGTCAGCGGATGGCGGACGAAGGAGAACGTGAACGGCCGGTGCTTGAGTCGCAGGGGTCCGACCAGGTCCTTGTGGGAGTGCTTGTAGCCGGTGCGCTCGACTCGCACGTCCAGTTCGCTGCGCAGCACGTGCGACACGAAGCTGCCGCCCGTCTTGGGCAGGTGCACGAACAGCGCGTTGTGGTCGGGCAGATACAAGGCCATCGTCTCAGGTCCTACCGCTTCGCGACATCAGGACAGCAGCCTATGTACCACGCTGCCGACGGCCTGCGAAGCAGGCGGCTGCCGGTGGGCTGGCAGGGGGTCGGTGTTCGATCTGGCCATCATGCACGCTTGCGCGCTGCGACGATCCGAGCTGCACCGATCAGGTCGTTGTGGGCGCTCGCGTGGGCCAGGCCTGTAGCCGTCATCCGCGCGATGGTCGCGGCCGCCCGTGCGGGATCGACCTCTAGCAGCAACCAGCCACCGTCTGCCAGCCAGTCGGGTGCCTGCGCGATCAACCGGTCCGCAACCTCGTGACCGGTGGGACCGGCAACGAGTGCGTCGTGCGGGTCCCAGTCCACGACCTCCGGTTCCAGGCCACGCAGCTCGCGGGCCGCCAGGTACGGCGGATTGGCCACGATTACGTCCACCTGGCCGCGCAGGTTGGCGGGCACAGGGTCAAGCAGGTCGCCGCGCCGCACATCGACAGCGACCCCGGCACGTGCCGCGTTGTCCCGCGCTAGTTGCACCGCCGACGCCGACGTATCGGTGGCCACGACCAGTCGGGGGGACGCCTCGGAGGCGACGGCACACGCGATCGCGCCGGTGCCGGTGCACGGCTCGACGACGATGCCGACGGCGGGCAGTGCGGTGATGGCCATGCCGGCGAGCACTTCGGTCTCCGGTCGTGGGATGAACACGTCGGGGCGTACCAACAGATCCAGATGGCGGAAGCCGACCGAGCCGAGGATGAGCTGCAGAGGCTCGCGCCGAACACGTCGCGTGACGTACTCGGTGAGCCGGGCGTTGGCTTCGCTGTCGAGTCGCCGCCGGCTATCAAGGCTCATTTTGGCACCCCGCCCGCCACCCCGCCCGCCTACCACCGATGTCAGCAGCCAGCGGGCGTCCACGTCGGGCGTGGGCACACCTGCGGCTGCCAGCCGAGCCGTGGTGGTGGCGAGGGCCTCGCCGACGGTCACGCGGACTCCGACAGCGTCGCCAGACGCCGGCGCTGCTCCTCGTTGTTCAGGGCCTGCACGATCGGCTCCAGCTCGCCGCCGAGCACATCACCGACGTTGTGCACCGTCAGGCCGATGCGGTGGTCGGTGATCCGGCTCTGGGGGAAGTTGTAGGTGCGGATCTTCTCCGATCGGTCACCCGTGCCGATCTGCGCCGACCGGACGTCGGCACGTTCCTTGGCGACGCGTTCCTGCTCGGCCTGGAGCAGTCGTGCCCGCAGGACCCGCAGCGCCTTCTCGCGGTTCTGTAGCTGGGACTTCTCGTCCTGCATTGACACCACCAGACCCGTCGGCAGGTGGGTGATCCGCACGGCGGAGTCGGTGGTGTTCACCGACTGCCCGCCCGGCCCAGACGAGCGGTAGACGTCGACCTTGAGGTCGTTGGGATCGACCACCACGTCGACGTCCTCGGCTTCGGGCATCACCGCCACCGATGCGGTCGAGGTGTGAATGCGCCCGCCCGACTCGGTGGTCGGCACCCGCTGCACCCGGTGCACGCCCGACTCGTGCTTGAGCTTGGAGTAAGCGCCGCGCCCGTTGATCTGGAATACCACTTCCTTGACCCCACCGATGCCCTGCTCGGAGGCGCTCAGCTCCTCGACCTTCCAGCGGGTGCGCTCGGCGTACCGGGCGTACATGCGGTACAGCTCGCCGGCGAACAGCCCCGCCTCGTCGCCGCCGGCGCCGGCGCGGATCTCCACGATGACGTTCTTGTCGTCCAGGGGGTCCTTGGGGATGAGCAGCAGCTGCAGGCGGCGGGTGAGGGCCTCTGCCCTGGCATCCATCTGCTCGGCCTCGGCACGCAGCGACTCGCGGTCCTGCGCGTCGGCGCCCGTCCCCATCTCTTTGGCCAGCTCCCGAGCGGCCTGCGCGTCGCCGCGCGCGCGGCGGTACTCGTCGTAGGCGCTGACCACTTCGCCAAGCTCGGCGTGGCGCTTGGCGGTGGCGGTGTAGCGGGCGGCGTCGCCGAGTACTGCGGGGTCGGCCAGGTCGCGGGTGAGCTCGGCGTGGGCGCGCTCGAGCTCGTCGAGACGGGAGAAGATGTCAGCCATGATCAATCCTCGTGCGGGGTCGGGCGATGGACTGCGCGCCGCCCGCCGCTACGACTCGGCCGCGTGCTCCTCCTGCGGCACCGGGGCACCGGTGACGTCGGCGGGGGTGTCGGGCGGCAGTCCGACCTGGTCGGCGGCCTCGTCGGGGCCCCACACGATCGTTGACGGCAGGTCGGCATGTGTCCGCCCGTGCAGATCGGCGGTGGGGACGACGGCCTCGAAGGCGCGGATGGCCACTTCCACCTGGTCTGGGGTCGGCGGCTTGGTGGTGATCATCTGCAGCCACAACCCGGGCTTCATCAGACCTCGGACGAAGACGTTGTCGCGCCCGGCGCCCAGCCGCAGCCCTTCGTAGGCCAAGCCGGCCACCACCGGCAGCAACGCGATCCGCAGGAGGATTTGGTAGCCGGCGGTGACCACGACACCGCCGTCGGGACCCGGGAACAGCTCGCCGGCGACGGAGTAGGTGACGATGGCGATCAGCATCACCATCAGCAGAAAGTTGGTGCCGCAGCGCACATGCAGCGTGGAGTAGGGCGCAATCGTTCCCGGATTGAGGACCTCGTCGTGCTCCCAGGCGGCGATCGTCTTGTGCTCGGCGCCGTGGTACTGGAACACCCGACGGATGTCGGCCAGCAAGGAGATGGCCCCCAGGTAAGCCAGGAAGATGCCCATACGCACGACGCCTTCGACGACGTGGTAGAGGGTGCCGGTGCCGAGCTGACGCGACAGGAAGGCCAGACCGACGTTTGGTAGGACGATGAACACCCCGATGAACAGCAGCAGCGCCATGACCAGGCTGCCGCCCATCGCCTTGCCCGACAGCTGCTCGGACTCCTCGACGGACTCGTTGGCCGAGATGGTCAGGGCGCGCGTACCGATCGACATCGCGTCCACCAGCGCGAACATCCCGCGGAACATCGGCTTGCTGAACAGCTTCACCCGCTGCGGGAAGTCGCTGACCTGGTGCCGCTCCAGGTAGATCTCGCCTGACGGCCGGCGCACCGCCACCGCCCAGTTACGGGCGCCACGCATCATCACCCCTTCGACGACCGCCTGGCCACCGTAGTAGTGAGGATGCGCATGTGGTTGCGCCGGCTCGTCAGCCACCCGGCGTCAGGCCTTCTTCTCGCCAGCAGCCTCCGCCGCCTCCGCCTGCTTCGCCTGGCTCTTGGCGTAGCGCTGCTTGTAGCGCTCCACCCGGCCACCGGAGTCGACGAGCTTCTGCTTGCCGGTATAGAACGGATGGCACTGATTACACAACTCCACCCGAATCGCGTCCTTGACCCCACGCGTCTCGAACGTGTTCCCACAAGAACACGTCACCTTGGTGATCTGATACTCAGGATGAATCCCGGTCTTCATTTCTCGCTCTCTTTCTCTGCAGGCCGGACCCAGGATAGTGGGCGGGGTTGACCAAGGGGTTTGGAGGGTGGGCGGGTGAGCGCCCCTTGGGCAACCCCGCCCACAAGCCCGAACGTCAGGACTGCAGGTTGCTCTTTTGGATCTGCACCAGGAACTGGTTGTTCGACCTCGTGGAGCGGATCTTGTCGATCAGCAACTCCAGTGAGGCCCCACTGTCCAGAGCGTGCAGCACGCGCCGCAGCTTCCAGATGATGGTCAGCTCCTCCTTGTCCAACAACAGCTCTTCCTTGCGTGTTCCGCTGGCCTCGATGTCGATGGCCGGGAAGATCCGCTTCTGCTCGAGCTTGCGGTCGAGCCGCAGCTCCATGTTGCCGGTGCCCTTGAACTCCTCGAAGATGACCTCGTCCATCTTGGAGCCGGTCTCGATCAGCGCTGAGGCGATGATCGTCAGGCTGCCGCCGTCCTCGATGTTGCGGGCGGCGCCGAAGAACCGCTTCGGCGGGTACAGGGCGGTGGAGTCGACACCACCGGACATGATCCGGCCGCTGGCCGGGGCCGCGAGGTTGTAGGCGCGGGCGAGTCGGGTGATCGAGTCGAGCAGGACAACGACGTCACGGCCGGCCTCGACGAGGCGCTTGGCTCGTTCCATCGCCAGCTCGGCGATCTGGGTGTGGTCGTCGGCCGGGCGGTCGAATGTCGAGGCGATGACCTCGCCCGGGATCGACCGCTTCATGTCGGTGACTTCCTCGGGCCGCTCGTCGACGAGGACGACCATGAGGTGGCACTCGGGGTTGTTGAAGGCGATGGCCTGCCCGAGCTCCTTGAGGATCGTGGTCTTGCCGGCCTTGGGCGGCGAAACGATCAGGCCGCGCTGACCCTTGCCGATGGGGGCCATCAGGTCGACGATCCGCATCGAGATCGGCCCTTCGGGGATCTCCAGGTGCAGCCGGTCGTCGGGGAACAGCGGGGTCATGTCCTTGAAGTCCGGGCGATGCGGCGGAGGACCCTGCTGGTCGGCCTCGGCGCCGTTGACCATCGAGACCATGTGCAGCGCGGGGACCTTCTCGTTGTGGCGCTGCTGGCGGATGGGGCCTTCGATGACGTCACCGCGGCGCAGCCCGTGCTTGCGGACCTGGCCCTGCGAGACGTACACGTCGCGGTCGCCGGGCAGATAACCCGACGTCCTCAGGAAGCCGTAACCCTCCGGGAGGATGTCCAGGACACCGGAACGGACCTCGCCGGGCTCGGCGTTGGGATCGTCGTCCCGCGGCCGCCCCTGGGTCTGGCTGGTGGTGGTGTGGCTGCTGCCGCTGCTCTTGCCGCGCCGGCGCTCGCGCCGGCTGCGTCGGCGGCGGCCGCCGCTCTCGTCCTCACGCTGCTGGCTGCTGCTCTGCTGCTGACCGCTGGTCTGCGCGGAACCACCCTGCGAAGAACCGCCGGTCTGAGCGGAACCGCTGTTCTGCGAAGAACCGCCAGTCTGAACGGAACCACCGGTCTGCGAAGCACCCCCGGTCGCAGCAACACCGCCTTCACGAGGCGAGCCGCCGTTTGGCTGGCCACCGTCGGCAGACCTGACGTCGGCTGACCTGACGTCGGGCGCCCGCTCGGCGCTCTCGCCGGCCGGCTGAACTCGCGCCGGCTGGACCTGAGCCGCCTGCGGCTCGACAGCGCGTTCGGCAGCCGTCGCCGCGGGAGCGGGGGAACCGCCGGTCTCACCGGTGTCGGTCCCGCCGTTGCCGGACTGCTCGCCGCGCGCCTCGATCTCACGCTGCTCGGCGGTGCGTTCGCGGGTCCGGGTCCGGGTCCGGGGACGGATCACGGCCTCGGCCGGGGCACCGTTGCCGGTGCTGCCGTTTCCAGCGGCGCTGCCGCTGGTGCCGAGGTCGAGCTGACCGCCGGCACTGGCAGCAGCCGACGATGATCCCCCGTCGGCGGCGCGCACGATGGCGTCGATGAGTTCGGCCTTCTTCAATCGTTGGTAGCCGCGCATCCGTAGATCGGCGGCAATGGTCTTCAGCTCTGGGAGCTGCTTGCGGGCGAGGACGCCGGGGTCCATCAGCGGTACTCCTGTTCGGGAGCGGGTCTGGAGGCCGGCACGACCATCTCGAACAGATCTGGGTCGGCCGAGCCGGGACTTGCGAAGCGGGTTGATGAGGTGTCGGTGGTGTCGGTCACGACGAGCTCCATCACTCGGGAGATCGTCGCGTCGAGGCTGTAACTGGCAACCACGGGAACGCCATGCTGCACGGCGAGATCCCGTACGAAGGACTGAACGCGACGGATGTCGTCGAAGTGCTCGAGGTAATGATGGTCGCGTCTACTCCGGGTATCGGCAGCTCTGGCGACGAAGTGACTGCGGTGCAGTTCCTCGTCCTCCACGGTGATGACCATGGGGGCCACGATGGCCTCGGCACGGCTGGGAATGTCCAGGAAGCCGGGAACCACGTGCGCGCCCTCGACGATCAGGTCGGTGCCTTCTATCACGGCACGGCGGATGACTTGCGTCACTCCCACCGAGACGGCCTGCACCTGGCGGCGGAAGCC
>JALZLC010000298.1 GCA_030858885.1 Actinomycetota bacterium | reverse complement strand
CACGCCGTGGCCGACCAGACCGAGCTGATGCGCTTCGACCAGCGCATTCACCGCCACGTCCACCGTTGCAGCCACAACCGGTACCTCGCCGCGACCCTCGAGGAGTACTTCGTGCTCAGCCTGCGGCTGTGGTTCCTGGTGCTCGAGCGGGTCACCCGGCTGGAGCAGGCCGTCACGGAGCACCGCGACCTGCTCGCCGCCATCCGCGACGGCGATTCCGATCGAGCCGAGGCGGTGCTCCGCGACCACGTCATCGGCTTTGAGCAGGAGATCCGCCGCGTGCTGTGAGCAGCGCCGCGGTGGCAACACGGAGCAACGCCGCAACGGCGGACCGACCGCCCACCACTTCCCCAACCAGAAAGGCCCAACCGATGGCGGAACGCAGATCGGCCCTGTACGACGCGCACGTGCGCGCCGGCGCGCAGATGGTCAAGGGCGGCGGCGACTTTCTCTTTCCCGCCAGCTACACGTCGGCAGTCGCCGAGCACGTCAATACCCGCTCCAACATCGGCATGCAGGACCTGTCGTCGATGGGCGAGGTCGACATCAAGGGCCCCGGGGCTGAGCGGCTGCTGAACCACCTGCTCGTCAACGAGATTCGCGACATGGACCCCGGCAGGGTCCGCTACTCGACGATCTGCAATCCCGAAGGCGGGATCATCGATGACGTCACCGTCTACAAGTTCCACGACGAGCACTTCATGGTCGTGACCAGCTCCGGTCCCCGGTTGACCACCCACCGCTGGATCGCCGACCACGCGATCGGCGCCGGCGCGTACGTCACCGACATCACGGCCACGATCGCGCTGGTGTCGGTGCAAGGGCCAAAGTCGCGCGAGCTGCTCAGTCAAATGGTCTCCGACGCCGACCTCGACACCCTGCGCTTCTTCCGCTTCACCACCGGGAGCATCGGCGAGACCCAGGTGCTGGTATCCCGCTCGGGCTACACCGGAGAGCTCGGCTTCGAGTTGTACATCCCCGCCGACGAGGCCGTCGGGATCTGGGAGCGCCTGCGCGCCGACGGCAAGGAGCATGGCCTCAAGCCCTACGGCTCTCAGACCATGCACACGCTGCGGCTGGAGAAGTCGCTGCCGCTGTACGGGCCGGACATCAGCCAGGACCAGACGCCCTTCCACGTCGGCCTCGACCGCTGGATCCGCTTCGACAAACGCGACTTCATCGGACGAGACGCGCTGCTCGCGGTCCAGGACTCGGGGCCCGAGCAACGTTGGGTTGGCCTCACCCTGGATGCCCAAACCGCAGCCGACCCCGGCGACGTGGTCTCCTCGATCGGTGACATCGATGCGGTTCGCGAGGAGATCCAATCCGGGCCGCGCGCCGGGGAACAGGAGGACCACGTCCATCCCGGCGAGCAGCTCGGCCATGTCACCGTGAGCCATTGGTGTCCGACCGTGGAACGGCACCTGGCCATGGCCTACGTCGACACGTCCCACGCCTGGATCGGCAGCAGGGTGGTGGTCGCGATCAATGACCGCCCGGTCACCGCCACCGTCGCGCCAACACCGTTCTTCGACCCCGACGGTCGACGGATGAAGGGCTAGCGGCATGCAGCGTCTCCACCGCGAAGATCGCGCCGACCGCCACTTCGACGTCATCGTGCTCGGCGTCGGCGGGATGGGCAGCTCGACGCTGTACCAGCTGGCCCGGCGCCGCAAGCGGGTGCTGGGCATCGAGCGCTACGACATCCCCCACGCGATGGGCTCGTCCCACGGCGAGACGCGCATCATCCGCCTCGCCTACTACGAGGACCCCTCCTACGTCATGCTGCTGCAGCGCTCCTACGAGCTGTGGCGCTCCATCCAGTCGCGGGCCGGGGAGCGGCTGCTGCACACCACCGGCTCGGTCGACGCCAGCCCGTCGGACAGCTGGGTGTTCAAAGGATCCCTGCAGTCGTGCCTGGAGCACGACCTGCCGCACGATGTGCTGACCAGCCGGGAGCTGACACAGCGCTTCCCCGGCTACCGGTTGCCGCGCGAGACGATGGCGGTGTACCAGCCCGACGGCGGCTTCCTGCTGCCAGAGCGCTGCATCGTGGCCCACGTGCAGGCCGCCCAGGCCGAGGGCGCCGTCGTCCACGGGCGAGAGGAGGTGCTCGACTGGCAGCCGACGCGCGACGGGGTGCGGGTCACCACCGACAAGGACACCTACACCGCCGAGCGCCTCGTCATCACCGCCGGCGCATGGAACCGTAAGCTGCTGCCGTTCCTGGATCGGCTGGCCGTTCCCGAGCGCCAGGTCCTGGCCTGGTTGCAGCCGCGAAAGCCAAAGCTGTTCAGCCCGAAGCGCTTCCCCGTGTTCAACCTGCTGGTCGACGAAGGCCGCTTCTATGGCTTCCCGGCCTTCGGGGTGCCGGGGTTCAAGTTCGGCAAGTACCACCACTTCGAGGAGTTCGGCAACCCCGAAGAACTCGACCGCGAGCCACGCCGGGCCGACGAGGTCATGCTCGGCGAGTTCGCGGCGCGCCACTTCCCCGACGGCTTCGGCCCGACGATGGCGCTGCAGACCTGCTACTTCACCAACACCCCGGACAAGCACTTCATCATCGACCTGCACCCGCAGTACCCACAGGTGTCGTTCGCCTCGCCCTGCTCGGGCCATGGCTACAAGTTCGCCAGCGTGATCGGCGAGATCATGGCGGACCTCGCCGAGCGCGAGACGACGCGACACAACATCGAGCTGTTCCGCCTCGACCGTTTCGGCATCGGCAACCGCCAGACCACCGACCGGGGCAGGCACGGACAGCACCGGCGCGGGCAAGGACAGCACGGGCGCCAGCGCATCCCCGTACCTCGACCCCTGTCGCGCCGGCAATCCGGTGTCATGACCACGGACCGGCGCGGCGGCCACGGCGACGGGCAACGTGACGAGTACTGGGACACTTCCACCATCCCCGGCGACGACCGCCACGCGATTCACCCGTTCTGGTGAGCCAGGGTGCAGAATGACGGGGGCATAGCGCGGACCACGTCGAGGCGGGCGGGTCGATGACGACGTTGCAGACCGACCGGCAGACCAAGGTGGCCTGCCAAGGGTTGTGGAAGGTGTTCGGCCCTCGCGCCGAGCGGATCATCGGTTCCGAGCACGCCGGCCTGCCTCGCGACGAGATGCGGTCGGCGACCGGCTGCGTCGCCGCGGTCCGCGACGTCACCTTCGACGTGGCCCGTGGCGAGATCTTCGTGGTCATGGGCCTTTCCGGCAGCGGCAAGTCGACTCTGATCCGCTGCCTGTCGCGGCTGATCGAGCCGACCGCCGGGTCAGTGAGCATCGACGGCGCCGACGTCTTGGCGATGGCGCCGCGACAGCTGCGCGAGCTGCGACGCCACCAGGTCAGCATGGTCTTCCAGCACTTCGGGCTCCTGCCCAACCGCCGCGTGCTCGACAACGTCGCCTATGGCCTGGAGGTGCGCGGCGAGTCCCGGCAGTCCCGCTACGAGCGCGCCAGTGAGCTGCTGGACGTCGTCGGGCTGAGCGGGTTGGAGCAGGCCTACCCCGACGAGCTGTCCGGTGGCATGCAGCAGCGGGTGGGACTGGCCCGTGCGCTGGCCACCGAGCCTGACGTGCTGCTGTTCGACGAGCCGTTCAGCGCACTGGACCCCCTGATTCGCCGTGACATGCAGGACGAGGTCATCCGCCTGCAAGCCTCGATGCGCAAGACGATGATCTTCATCACCCACGACCTGACCGAAGCGCTCAAGCTCGGTGACCGCATCGCCGTGATGCGTGACGGCGACATCGTGCAGATCGGCACTCCGCAGGACCTGGTCGCCGCTCCTGCCGACGATTACGTCGCCGACTTCACCCGCGACGTCAACCGCTCGCGCATTCTGACGGCACGCTGGATCATGTCGGCCACGCCGGCTGGCAATGACCGACCCGGCGCCGCAGGCAATGACGAACTCACGCGAGGTGGCGATGACGGGCCGACCGCGTCCGCCGACACGACGGTGCACGAGCTCATCCCGCTGGTCTCCAGCGACGGCCGGCCGGTGCGCATCCTCGACGGCGATGCCGTGATCGGCACGGTGGACCGAGACGCGGTGATGGCCGCGGTCTACGGCAAAGCGGGCAATGGCCACCGCTGAGGTGCGGCTGCGGCCACGGGCAGCCTCCGGCGCACGCCTGGGCGACCACGCGGTCGCGCTGGGAGCCCTTGGGCTGCTGATCGTCGCCACAATCGCCAGCGGCTTCGCCGCCGACTTCCCGCAGGCCTGGTACGCCGGCGTCGCCGGCGCCGGCGACGCCGCCGCC
>JALZLC010000020.1 GCA_030858885.1 Actinomycetota bacterium | reverse complement strand
GCGCGGTGCTGGTGGCGGGTGACGGCTCCCCGTTGGTGGTGCCGGCGCCGGTGGTCCACGGAGGTGACCCGTGCGGCGCGGGGGACCGGTTCGCGGCGGCGGCGGCGACCTGCTTGGCCGACGGTGGGCTGGTGTCCGAGGCGGTCGTGGACGCGGTCACCGTCGCCGCGCAGTTCGTCGCCGCGGGTGGCGCCGGTGCGCTGCACCTCGAGGCCGACGCCGACGCCGTCGCGGCGACGCCGTACCCCCGCAGCGCCCAGGAGGTGGTGCAGGCCACTCGCGCGGCCGGCGGCACGGTGGTGGCGACGGGCGGCTGCTTCGACCTGCTGCACGCCGGGCACGTCCGCACCCTGCAGGCGGCCCGGCGCCTGGGCGACTGCCTGATCGTCTGCGTCAACGACGACGCGTCCGTGCGGCGGCTCAAGGGACCGGATCGCCCGCTGGTGGCACAGGCCGACCGGGTGGCGGTGCTGGAAGGGCTGGGCTGCGTCGACGCCGTGACGCTGTTCGGCGAAGACACACCCGAGGCAATCCTTGACCGGCTGCGTCCGGACATCTGGGCCAAGGGTGCCGACTACGCCGTCGCGGACCTTCCCGAGGCGGCGCTGGTGGCGTCGTGGGGCGGTGAGGCCGTCGTGCTTCCCTATCTCGCGGGCCGCTCCACCTCTCAGCTGATCCAGGAGGCCACCCGTCGTGCGCCATGATCCCGACAACCTGCTCGGCACCGTCCTGGTCACGGGCGGCGCCTCCGGTCTCGGCCTGGCCGTGGCCACGGCCGTCGAGAAAGCCGGTGGCACCCCCGTCGTGCTTGACCGGGTGACGCTGGACCGCAGCGTCCTGCCGGCGGGCCTGGCCGACGTGGACGCCGAGGTCGTCGACCTCGCCGACGGGCGCGCCGCCGAGGCCGCCGTCGAGCGCATCGCTGGGCGGCACCCGCGGATCACCGGGGTCGTCACCGCCGCCGGCACGGACGCCTGCGGCCGCCTCGACGAGGTGCCCGCAGAGCGATGGGAACGGGTGGTCGCCGTGAATCTGCTGGGCACCGCCGCCGTGATCCGCGCCGCCCTGCCCCACCTGGAGCGCTCCGGCGGCCGCGTCGTGACCGTCGCGTCGACGCTGGGCCTGCGTGCGCTGTCGGACGCCACCGCCTACTGCGCCAGCAAGTTCGCCGTCGTGGGGTTCACCCGAGCGCTGGCCGCCGAGACCGCGGGACGCGTCGGGGTGACGCTGCTGATTCCCGGCGGGATGCGAACGCACTTCTTCGACGACCGACCCGACAACTACAAGCCGGGTCCGGACGTGACCCTCAACCGGCCCGAAGACGTCGCCGAGACGGTGCTGTTCGCGCTGCGGCAGCCGCCCGGCTGCGAGCTGCGCGAACTGGTGGTGGCCCACAGCAGCGAGACCTCGTGGCCGTAGTCGCGGTGCTGCGCGCCCTGGGCCTAGGCGACTGCTGCACCGCCGTGCCAGCCCTGCGCGGGCTGGCCCGCGCCTTCCCCGACCACCGGCGGGTGCTGGCCGCCCCAGCCTGGCTGGTGCCGCTGGTCGACCGCGCCGCCACCGGCTTCGAGGTCATCGACTGTGACCTGCGCGGCGCCGCCAGTCCCTTCCCACCCTTGCCCTCCGTCTTCGACGGTGCCGACGTGGCCGTGAACCTGCACGGCCGGGGGCCGCAGAGCACGGCCGCGTTGCTGGCGAGTCGCCCGGGCCGGCTGCTGTCCTTCGGGGAGGCCGGCTGCCCTTCATGGGCGCCGGGAGAGCACGAGGTCCAGCGCTGGTGCCGCCTGCTCGGTGCGGCGGGAATCCCCGCCGATCCTGACGACCTCGACATCGACGTGACCGAAGACGCCACGCTGGTGCCGGTCGCCGATCGGGGCGCGACCATCCTGCATCCGGGTGCGGCGAGCGGCGCGAGGCGGTGGCCGGTCCAACGCTGGGCAGCCGTTGCGCGCGCCGAACAAGCCGCCGGACACCGGGTGCTGATCACCGGGTCGAGCTCGGAGCGAAGGATCGCGGAGCGGGTGGCGGCGACGGCGGGGTTGGACGCCGGCGCGGTCCGGGCTGGTCGTACGTCACTGCCCGCGCTGGCCGGCCTGCTGGCCACCGCCGGGCGGGTGGTGTGCGGCGACACGGGTGTGGCCCATCTCGCCACCGCGGTGCGCGCGCCTTCGGTGGTG
>JALZLC010000205.1 GCA_030858885.1 Actinomycetota bacterium | reverse complement strand
AGCAGAATCACGGCGTTCGGCGCTGCGGTAGGTCTGATTGCCGTCGCCGTCTGGCTGGGGGTCGGTACGGCTACGGCAAGCGGTGCGCCAGCCAGGTCCTTGGACGGTTGGCCCGGGTCCCGGCCTGCGGCGTCCGCAGCCGAGGCCACGCAGATGGCCATGGCTGGGCACGGCGGCGAATCGAGGGGGCAGTTGCTGATCGTGCGGACCCGAGGGGTCCGCGACGCGTTCGTTGACGTCGGGCAGCGTGGCGAGTCACCCGGCGACTTCATTCTCTTCGAGGAGACCGTCCGCGACCGCAACGGCGGCCGTGTAATCGGCCGCGACAGCGTCCGAGGCGAACTCGCGCTGCGGACCTTCACCATCGAGGGCACCATCCAGATCTTCCGCAAGGGGAAGATCCGCGTCGCCAGCACCGTGTTCGGCCAGCGGGACAACGCCTATGCCGTGACCGGAGGCACCGGTGCGTACAAGGGTGTTGGGGGAGAACTGTCCGTCTTCGACCTGGCCGGCGGCGACACCCTGCTCGTCTTCGATCTGGTTCGCTAGCCCAGACTGGGGGCGCCGGCCGATGATGGCCGGCGCCCCATCAGGTCGACGGGCCACAACTGGGGAACTCGACGACGAGCAGTGACAGCGACGGCTGTTCTCGATGGCCTGATACCGACTGGACGCCAAGCTGGCTGGAGCGATGCGCTCCCTCTACGGCGGCGGACCCTCTGTAGTGGCGATCGCTGCTGTCTGGGGCGTTGCCACGGCGTGGCTAGGGCGCCGGCGGACGGACGTATTCGAAGTGGGCGGGATCGGGCACCAGCCAGCGCCCACCCCAGGTGAAGCCCCACCGCTCCATGGTCTCGACCAGTCGTGGATCCTGGCTCGAGGCCTGGCCGACGGGGTTGTCGGGATAGTTCAGGTCGACGGCGACCCCCCAGGCGTGCCGCGACACTTGGTCACGAGAGCTGGTCAGCCGCGGGTGGTGGCAGCCGGCGTAACCGGCCGGATCGACCACCGAGGTGAGGTTGTGCTGCCGCAGCTCACGCAGCGCCCCACGCAGCGCGGGTAGCAGGGCACGATGGCAACGGACCTGTCCGAGGATCGGCACCTGCGCCGAGACGATGTGCTCGGCGGTCCAGCGCGGTTCCTGGGCCACGTCACGACCGGGGCCGGGCCGGTAGGCGAACTCGCCGAAGCGTGCCTTGATGGCCGCCTGGGGCAGCACGGCGTCGCCTTGCCGCAGGAACGGCGTCTCGCCCGGCCCTCGTAGCCGCACGGCGACGCCGTCCGGCAGCGCGTCGCGGATGCTGCGCTCCAACGCCAAGCGCTGCCCTCGGTAGGCGACCAGCAGGTAGCGCTGCCAGCTGGTGACCGCCGGTGCGGCGCCGCGCCTGGCCGACACGGCCACCTCTGCTCCGCCGATCAGGCTGTCGTCGACCACACCCACGACCTGCAGCACCAGCCCTCCGGCCAGGTGCAGGGTTGCACCGCCTCGCACACCGCGCAGTGCCGCCGAGGTGGATCCCAGCAGCGCCTCATGGGAACGCAGGCGCTGGAACTGGTCCTCGGCCGACCTCGGCACGAAGGCGGTGTAGCTGCGATCGAACGCCATCACGTCCAGCGGCACCACGAACCCGTCCGGCGCCTTGTTGACCAGCTCTCCGGAGGCGTCGCGGGTGTGCCGCAGCTGCGCCAGGCCTCCGCGGACGGCGGTGACCCGCGACACGTTGCGCAGCGGGGCCACCCGCGCCGCGAAGCCGTGCGGCAGCCCACCTGGGGTCCAGGCCAGTAGCACCCGTGGCCCGGGCGCGGGCGGCGCTGGGGTGCGCGCCTCGGCCGCCCACTCGCTCGCGGCGGTGGTCGTGGGGTTCTGCGGCGATGGCGCCGGAGACGGCTCCGCTGGCGGCCCGCTCGGCTGCTGCAGGGACAAGGCCGTTCCCGCGCCAAGGCACAACCCGACAACGACTGCCGCCGCCAGCCACGCGGTCCTCATGCGGGTGCCAGGCTCTTCGCGATGCCGAGGAGTTCCGCCAGTGACAAGGTCTGGCTACGCAGGCTGACGACCGACCCAGAATCGACCCACTCCAGCTCGCCCAGCAGTGGCGTGTAGCGGCCGGCTACCCCCCGTACCCGCACGCCGCGGACGTCAGGCTCCAGCGGCGGGGACAGGTGCGGGCCGCGTACCTGGCTGAGCAGGAACCCGCGGGCACCGGCGCCGGTGTAGGCCAGCGAGACGGCCCCCCGGGAGCTGCGTATGGCTGGAGGGCCGAAGCCGTCAAGAGCGGTCGGCAGCAGCAGGCCGTCGACGCCCCGTCGGGCCTGGGCCAGCGTCGCGGTGCCAGCCTGGACCCAGTCGTTGGGGATCGGCCTGCCGTTCACCCCAAGGCTGGCCGCCACCCGCCGCAGTGCCCGCGCCGACAGGCTGCCGGTCACCTCGAGGTCCACCGCGGTGCCATGCAGCGCGACCTGCCTGCCACCCTCGGCGAGGTAGGCCGTTCCCGAGCCGGGGAGCTGTACCGCGCGCACCAGTGGTCCCAGGTCCCCGAACAACCGGTCACCGGACCAGTGCTCGGTGACGCGAACCTTGATCCAGGCACGGCCGTCGCTGTAGGTGGCGATGGCCACCTCGGTCCCGCCACCGGACACCGCGCCGGCCCGGTGAAGCCGCATCCCGGCGGGTAGCCACCGGGGTCGCGCGATGCCAGCTGCGGTCTCGGCGTCGTCGAAGCCGGCGTCACGCAGGTCGGCGCCAGGCGGCGCGGGGGGGAAGGCGCCGCCGCCGAGCGGCTCGTTGACGGCCACGTCGCGAAGATCCACGGTCAGCAGCGCCGTGCCGGCGGCGTCGCGGTAGCCATGGCGGACGGCCCACCACTTGCGATCAGTGTCTGCGGCGGGACGGACACGCAGCGCCAGCGGAACCAGGGATGCGTCATCCAGCCACAGCTCCACCTGGTCGGCGGGATGCAGCAGTCGCCAATCTCCGGCGGAGCGCAGCCCGTCGAGCAGGGGCTGCACCTGCGCCACCGTCGTGCGCAGGCCCACGGCGGTGCGGCCGCCAATCCGCCTGCTGCCGAGGAGCGGTGGGTTGGCCGCGAGCGTGAAGCTGCGTACCGGAAGGACCAGGTCGAGGGGCAGGGGTGCGGCCTCGTCGAACGGCTCACGGCCCCACACCGCGGCGACCCGCGGTCGTGGTGCGGCGCAGGCCGGCTGCAGCTGCGAGGGGCACGGGACCGGTCCGCGAGTCCACGCCCGGCCACCGTCTGCCACGACGGTCGTGTCGTTGCTCTGCCAACCGCCCCGGGGGTAGTCCGTGACGTCGCGCAGGTCCAGCGCCAGCGACTCCGGCGCGCTGTAGCGGAGCTGGCCGGTGTAGCGTCGCCGCGGCACGCGAGGATGCCAGCCACGCTCGACCACGGTGACCGTGGCGGACAACGTCTGCAGGCGGGCCTGGGCAGCCACGATCCGCTCCGGCAGCGTCGCCGCCGCGACGGTGACCGGCCGTTCGGGGTTGACCCCGATGAACAGGGCGCCGGCGACCGTGGCGGCCACGAACGCGGCCGCGACCGGCGCCAACCGCCAGCCGGAGGCCAGTGGCCGGTGGTGTCGTCGTTCGGCGATGGTGGACAGGACCGCCGGGGCGACGTCCGGCACCTGCTCGACCACCTCATAGCGCAGCGTTCGCCGGAGCGTGGTGAGCTGCGTGGAGAAGGCGCTGCAGCGCTGGCAGCCCGAGGCATGGGCGGCTGCCGTCTGGGCGTCGACCGCGGCCTCGGCGGTGGGCAACTCGCCGTCGAAGGCAGCCGACAGGTGGGACTGGGCCTGTTCACATCTCACCCGGTGCGCTCCTGTCCGGCGGCCATCCAGGTGACCAGTCGTGCGCGGGCCGTGAAGACGCGGCTTTTGACCGTGCCCTGCGGAACTCCCAGCGTCTCGCCGGCCTCCCGGTAGGTCAGTCCGAAGACCTCCACGAGCACGAACGCCTCGCGCAGCTTGGTGCTCAGGCTGGCCAAGGCGACGGTGACCTCCACCGCGGTGGAGCCGTCCGACACGGGCCTGGAAGCCGGCAACTGGCGCAGCATCACGTCGCGTCGCTGCCGGGCGCGCAGCGCGTCGATGCCGGCGTTGCGGGCGATGCGGAACAGCCACGTCGAGAACTTGGAGCGGAAGCCGAAGGTGCGCAACGAGCGGTGCACCCGCAGGAACGTCTCTTGCGTGACGTCCTCGGCCAGTCGCTCGTCGCCGAGCAGGTGGCGCAGGAAGCGCCACACATGCGCCTGGTAGGCGCGCATCAGCTCCTCGAACGCGTCGAGGTCGCCCGCTGCGGCGGCGCGGATGACCTCGGGCGAGGGCTCCTGCATGTGGTGTTCCCTCCCGGAGGAAGGGGTCCGGCCCTGATCGTGACCCCATTGCCGTGACTCGTCCACCATTCCGTCGCGCCTGGGTTCGCTGCCACCTTGCAGACGTCTGCCGACCGCTGGTGGTTCACCCGACTTGGCACGACCGCCGTCTAGACTCGCCGGCAGCCATGTCTGGCAGCTATCACGTCTCCGTTGGGGCCTTCACGGGTCCCTTCGACCTGCTGCTGCACCTGATCGCGCGGCACAAGGTCGACATCTACGAGGTGTCCCTGTCGCAGATCACCGACGACTACCTGGCCGTCTTGCGTGAGCTGCAACGCCCTTCCCCGACCACCGAGGGACAGGGAAAGTTGGATCTGGACGTGGCCACGGAGTTCCTGGTGGTGGCGGCGACCCTGGTGGAGCTCAAGGCGGCTCGGTTGCTGCCGGGCGAGGATGACCCCGAGCTCGACGAGCTGGCGTTGGAGGCGCGCGACCTGCTGTACGCGCGCCTGCTGGACTACCGGACGTTCAAGGACGCGGCCGCGTTCCTCGCCGACGGCCTCGCCGCCTCCGCCGGGTACGTAGCGCGAGACGTCCGGCTCGAGCAGCGGTACACCGACCTGGTACCGCCCGTGCGGCTCGGTGTCGACGCCCAGCAGATTGCGGCGTTGGCCGCGCGGGTGCTGGCCGAGCGCCCGGCCCCGTCGGTCGACACCTCGCACCTGCAACCGGTACGGATGACCGTGCGCGAGGCGGCGGGTATGGTCATGACCGAGCTGGAACGCGCCGGGGGGCGGGCGACCTTTCGTGAGGTGACGGCCGGCTGCCGGCACCGTGTGGAGGTCGTCGTCTGCTTCTTGGCCCTGCTCGAGCTGTACAAGCTGGACCTGGTCGACCTGGAACAAGCCAGCAGCTTCGACGTACTGACGGTCGCGACGAACCCGGACATCGGTTACAGCGACTCCGCGCTCGACGAGATGGACCGCTACGACGCAAAGGCGGGGCGGTCCGTCCCCGTTGCCACCCCACCCGTCCCCGACGAACAGACGCCGCTGTGATGCCACAACCGATGGACGCTCCGGAAGCGTCGACGCGCAAGGCGTTGGAGGCCATCCTGCTCGTCGTCGAGGAGCCGGTCGACGCCAACACGCTGGCGCAGGTGCTGGAGATCCCCACCGACGAGGTTGTCGCCACGCTGCGCGCCCTGCGAGCCGAGTACGTCGACGCCGGCCGCGGCTTCGTGCTCCGGGAAGTGGCGGGAGGCTGGCGCTTCTACACCGACCCGGGGGCCGCGCCCTACGTGGAGCGGTTCGTCCTGCACGGTCGCAACCCCCGGCTGTCGCAGGCGGCGCTGGAGACCCTGGCGATCGTGGCCTACAAGCAGCCCGTCACGCGTTCGGCGATCTCGCAGATCCGCGGCGTCGAGGCCGACGGCGCGGTGCGGTCACTGGTGAGTCGAGGCTTGATCGAAGAGGTGGGCCGCGACCCGTCGCCGGGACAGCCGCTGCTGTACGCCACCACCGCCACCTTCCTGGAGCGGCTCGGCCTCGACCATGTCGACGCGCTCCCGCCCTTGCCCGAGGTCGCCGCCCCCGGCCCGGTCCTTGCCGAGCCGCAGCCCGGCGGGTACAAGGCCGCCCGCCGGGAGCTGGACGCCCTGTCGCTGGCGGGTCTGCAGGACCCGGCGCCAGCAGACGACGACGAATGAGTCGCCCCAGCCGTCCCAGCCCAGGCGGTGCCTCGGATGCCGAGGAACCCCGCCCCGAGCGGGTGCAGAAGGTCCTGGCCGCCGCCGGCATCGGCAGCCGCCGCGCGTGTGAGGAGCTGATCGCGGCCGGTCGGGTCACCGTCGACGGCCAGGTCGTCACGCTCGGGGCAAAAGCCGACCCGCGACAGCAGGTGATCACCCTCGACGGCGAGCGCATCCACACCAACCCCTCCTTGGTGTACCTGCTGCTCAACAAGCCCACGGGGTTCGTCACGACGGTCGCCGATCCCCAGGGACGGCCGACGGTGATGGATCTGGTGCCGGCGACGCCGAGGGTCTACCCGGTGGGCCGGCTGGACCGCGACACCGAGGGTCTGCTGATCCTGACCAACGACGGCGAGCTGGCCAACCGTCTGGCCCACCCCAGCTTCGAGGTGGACAAGACCTATGTGGCCCAGATCCGTGGGCCGGCCAAGCGCCGGGCGATCCGTGGCCTGCTCGAAGGCGTGGCGTTGGAGGACGGCACGGCGCGGGCACATTCCGTGCGCGAGCTGGGCGCCGCCGGTGACCGCACGCTGGTTGAGATCGTCCTGGCGGAGGGGCGCAAGCGGGAGGTGCGCCGGATGCTGCAGGCCGTCGGTCTGCCGCTGGAGCGACTCGCCAGGGTCAAGATCGGCCCGCTGCCGTTGGGCGACATCGCGCCGGGCAAGTTCCGCCCGCTGACCGGCGCGGAAGTCCGCAACCTGTACGGGGCGGTCGGACTGCACGCCGGGACGCGCGCCGTCTCGTGACGGTTCCAGTGACTCGGTTGGCGGCGTTGCGCGGTGCCACCACGCTGGACGCCGACACGCGCGAGCAGGTGTTGGATCGCACCGCCGAGCTGCTCGGTGAGCTGCTGGCCCGCAACCAGCTGCGTTCGTCGGACGTCATCAGCCTGCTGTTCACGGCCACCGACGACGTCCGCTCGGAGTTTCCCGCCGCCGCCGTGCGTGCCGCAGGGATCGCCGACGTGCCGATGCTGTGCGCCCGGGAGCTGGCGGTGCAGGGCGGCAGCGGCATCCCGCTGTGCGTGCGGGTGATGGCGCATGTGACCACGGACCGGCCGCGCCAGGATTTGCGCCACTGCTACCTACGTGGCGCTCGTCAGCTGCGCAGCGACCTGCCCGAGTAGCGGATACCTCGATGCGCGTCGCCATCATCGGCACAGGTCTTATCGGTGCGTCGCTAGGCCTCGCGCTGGGGCGTCTGGACGAGATCGACGAGGTCGTCGGCTTCGACCACGACCCCACGCAGCTGGCGGTCGCGGCCGATCAGGGTGCGCTGGACCGCAGCACCGATTCGGCCGCCGCCGCGGTGGGTGACGCCGACCTCGTCGTCCTGGCCGTTCCGGTGTCTGTGGTGGTCGACGTGGCCGCCGAGGTCGGGCCGCTGCTGCAGCCGGGCACCGTGCTGACCGACACCACGAGCGTCAAGGCGCGCGTGGTCGCGGCGATGCGCGCCTCGGTGGGACCGGGCGTGCACGTAATCGGCGGTCATCCGATGGCCGGGTCGCACGAGACGGGCGCCGGCCACGCGTCGGGCGACCTGTTCGTCGGCGCGACCTATCTGCTGACGCCCACCGTGGACACCGACGCGGGCGCCTACCAGCGGCTGCACGGCCTGTTGGCCCGGCTCGGTGCCCGCCCGCTGGCCGTGGATCCAGCGCGCCATGATGCGCTGGTGGCCGTGGTCAGCCACCTGCCCCAGCTGGCGGCGACGACCTTGATGAACCTGGCCACCGACCGTGCCCGCGAGGAGCATGCCGGGCTGCTGTTGCTGGCGGCCGGCGGCTTTCGTGACGCCACGCGAGTCGCGGCCTCAAACCCGGACCTGTGGGTCGAGATCTGCGCCGAGAATCGCGACGCCATCGTCGCCGTGCTCGACGACTACCGCGAGCGCGTCGGCCGGCTGCGTTCGGTGCTGGCCGTCGGCGATGAACCCAGCCTCCGCCGGGAGCTGGCGGACGCGCGCGCCTCACGTCGCTCCTTGCCGGGCAAGGAGACGATCACCGGGGCCTTGGTCGAGCTGCACCTGCCCATCCCCGACCGACCCGGCGTGCTTGCCGAGGTGACCACCACCGTCGGAGCCATCGGCGTCAACATCGAAGACCTCGGCATCGACCACGCTCCCGAAGGTGGCCGGGGCACCCTGCGCCTGGCGATCATCGGCTTCAAGCCGGCGGGGCGCGCGCGCGACGCCCTCGAAGCCTTGGGCTACGAGGTGCTGGAGCAGGCCCTGTGACGCCGGGTGCGTGGGTGGTCACGGAGCCGGCGGTCACCGTGGTGCCTGCCGGTGGCGTCGACTTGTGCCTCGCTGCGCCGGCCAGCAAGAGCGTGACCAATCGTGCGTTGGTCGTCGCCGCGCTGGCGAAGGGGACCAGCCGGCTGCGCCGGCCCGCCAGCAGCGAGGACGCCCGAGCCATGCGCGGCGCCGTCGCGGCGCTGGGCGCACAGGTCGACGACGACGGGCAGGACTGGGTCGTGGCCGGCACCGACGGTCGACCGCAGGCCCCGCGAACCCCGATTGACGCGGTGCTGTCGGGAACGACCATGCGTTTCGTCATGGCCGTCGCCGCCTTGGCGCCTTCGCCGGTCACCATCACCGGCGCGCCCGGCCTGCTTCGCCGACCGATCGGTCCGCTGTCCGACGCGCTGCGCGGCCTCGGCGCACAGGTCGCCGACCGCGATGGCCTGCCGCCGGTCACCGTGGGTGGCGGGCTGCGCGGAGGGGCCGTGACCGTGGACGCGTCGTCCAGCAGCCAGTACGCCAGCGCCCTGCTGCTGGCCGCCGCGTGTGCAAGCGGTGACGTGGAGCTCGGGGTCGCTGGCTCCACGGCCCAGGGCTACATCGACCTGACTGCCGAGCTGATGCGGCGCTGGGGCGCCGACGTGCGGCCGTTGGACGACGGAAGGTTCCTGGTCAGCGCCGGTGGTTACACCGCTCGCGACGAGGAGATCGAGCATGACGCCAGCGCCGCCGCGCACTTGTTCGGGCTTGCCGCCGCCACCGGCGGGAAGGTGACGGTGACCAACGCGGGTGCCGTGCGCCAACCCGACGCCGCCGTGCCGGAGCTGCTGACAACCATGGGAGCCACGGTGACGCGCAACGGTGACGCGGTCACCGTCGAGGGCCCGGCGCAGCTGTCGCCGGTCGACGCGGACCTCGGGGCCATGCCCGACCAGGTGACGACGATCGCTGCGCTGGCCGCGCTGGCCCCCGGCACGTCGCGGTTGCGTGGGGTGGCGGTGGTCCGCGGCCACGAGACCGATCGGCTGGCCGCGCTGGCCACCGAGCTCGCGAAGCTCGGGGTTGGCGTCGAGGAGCACGTCGATGGCTTGTGGATCCACGGTGGCGGGGCTCGCGGGCCGGCCCGGTTGGCGACCTACGATGACCATCGGCTGGCGATGGCGTTCACCGCGATCGCGGCGCGCGTCCCCGGCATCACCGTGGAGAACCCTGGCTGCGTGACCAAGACCTATCCGGACTTTTGGACCGACCTCGCCGCCGGCGGAGTCACCTTGGCGCGCCCATGACCTCATGGCGACGTCGCCACGCCGGATGGTCTCGTTCGTCAGGTCTGAGCA
>JALZLC010000196.1 GCA_030858885.1 Actinomycetota bacterium | reverse complement strand
TCGCCGCCGCCCGCGGCCTCGCTGCCACCGCCACCGGCCACGCCGCCGCCACAGGCGGCGAGGAGCACCGCCAGCAGCAGCGCCAGCGCCGGGAGCAGCTTGCGCTTCAGGATTCGGCTCATGGGTGTTCCTTTGCTCGCGGGTCGGGTCAGGTGCTGTCGGGCAAGCTGCTGTCGGCCACGCGGTGCCACGTCGAGGTGGCCACCGCACACAGGCGCTCGGACTCGTCGTAGAGCCGGGACTCCAGGTAGACCACCTGGCGGCCCTTCTTCAGGAATCGGCCCTCGCACCAGCAGGGGCCGGTGACGGCTCGCAGGTACTGCGTCTTCATCTCCAAGGTCACTGCCACCGACAGGAAGCGGTTGCACAGGTGGCCCATCGAGACGTCCATCGCCAGGCTGATCACGCCGCCGTGCAGCGATCCCTGGGGGTTCGCCATGTAGTCGGCGACGGGGATCTCGACCCGGCAGGTCTCGTCGCCGTAGGTGATGCGCAGGTCGAAGAACCGCGCCAGGAAGAACCGCTCGAACTCCGGAGCGTGCTCCGCCACGGCGGTCTCGAAGCGGCTGCGGACCAGCGACGTGTCCACGATCTAGGCGTGGGTGAACCGGGGGTCGCGCTTCTCCAGGAACGCCTGCACGCCCTCGGCGTAGTCAGCGGTGTCGAAGGAGCCGTTGCGCAGGTCGATGGTGTCGTCGTCGTCGTCGGTCTGGCCGCCGACGATCCGCCGGATGATCTGTTTGGTGCTGCGCACCGAGAACTGCGCCCTGGTGCACAGCAGCTCGGCGAACTCGCGGGTCTGCTCCTCGACGTCAGCCGAGGCGTAGACCTCGTCCACCAGGCCGATGCGCAAGGCACGTTCGGCGTCGACCTGCCGCCCCGAGAACAGGATGTACTTGGCGTTGGCCGGGCCGACGAGGTCAACGAGGCGTTTGGTCGACTCCAGGCTGTAGACCAGGCCGAGCTTGGCAGGGGTGATGCCGAAACGGCCGGTGTCGGCGGTGAAGCGGAAGTCGCAGGCCAGGGCAAGGCCACAACCACCGCCGATGCAGAAGCCGTGCACCATCGCGATGGTGGGCTTGTCCAGACTGGTTAGCGCCAACTCGGCGTCCTGGACGGCTTCGTTGTAGATCTTGGCGCCGGCCGAGTCGGCGCGAATGGTCTTGAACTCGCTGATGTCCGCGCCGGCGGCGAAGGCCTTCTCGCCGGCGCCGCGCAGCACCAGCACCTTGATGCCCCGGTCCTCGGCGACCTCGGTGATCAGCCAGGGGATCGACTGGTACATCTGGAAGCTGATGGGGTTGTGCTTGTCGGGACGGTTGATCACCAGCGTGGCGATCGCGCCGTCTCGTTCGAGGGTCAAGTCGTCGGCCATCATCACTCCTGGTTGGCGCGGTACTGGTCGTAGACGACCTCGTCGTCGTACAGCCGCTGGATCTCGTCGTCGTCCAAGCCGAGATCGCGCAACGTCTCGGTGGTGTGCTGCCCGAGCAGCGGGGCTGGTGTCCGCACGGTCATCGCCGGGCCTGAGGTCTTGACAGCGGGGCCGAGGGTCTTGGTAGGCCCGATGCGAGGATGCTCGATGTCGACGACCATGTTGCGGGCCAGGACGTGTGGATTGGTCAGCGTCTCGTCGTAGGTCAGCACCGGGCCACCGGGGACGCCCGCGGCGTCCAGCTTGTGCACCCAGTGGTCAGTAGGGTGCTGGCTGACGATCTCCTCGATGTCGGTTTCCAGCTCGTCGATGTGGTCCATGCGGTCGGACAGCTCGACGTAGCGGGAGTCCTTCAGCAGCTCAGGGCGCTCGAGCACCTGCTCGCAGAGGCGCTGCCACAGCCGGCTGTTGTTCGCGCCGATGGTGACGTAGCCGTCGGCCGTCTTGTACGACTGGTAGGGGGTGGAGCGCCGGTGGCGCGTGCCGGTCGGCTGGGGAACCTCACCCGAGCCGAAGAAGGCGCCGGCCTCCCAGATGGTCCAAGCCAGTCCCGCGTCCACCAGGGAGATGTCGATGTACTGCCCCTCGCCGCTGCGGGTGCGGTGGATGTGCGCACCAAGGATGGCGTAGGCGGCCGTCGCCCCGGCGGCGATGTCGTTGATGGCGATGCCGACCTTGGCGGGACGGTCCCCGGGATGGCCCGTCATCCGGAGGAACCCCGTGACGCCCTGCGCGATGATGTCGAAGCCCGGGCGGTTGCGGTAGGGACCGGTTTGCCCGAACCCGCTGATTGAGCAGTAGATGATGTCGGGCTTGATCGCCTTGACGGCCTCGTAGTCGATGCCGAGGCGGGTGGTCACCCCCGGCCGAAAGTTCTCGATCACGACGTCGGCCTCAGCGGCCAAGCGCAGGAACAGCTCGCGGCCCTTGTCCGACTTCATGTCCAGCGCCAGGCTGCGCTTGTTGCGGTTGGGGATGGTGAACGGGACGCTCTCGCCGTTGATCTTGGGCCCGAGCCGCCGCGAGTCGTCGCCTTCCGGAAACCGCTCGACCTTAGTGACGTCGGCACCCATGTCGGCCAGCACCATGGTGCAGTAGGGCCCGGACAGGAACCGGGTGAAGTCCAACACCTTGAAGCCGGTCAGGGGCAGCGACATGGCAGCTCCTTCGCCGACGTTGCTAAAGCCGGAGGGGTTTCCTGCGATGCGGCAAACGCTCTTGCGATACGGGCAACATAGGAAGTACCGTCACGCAGTGTCAAGGGTTTCGTTCCGAAAGGTTCACACGGTGACCGTGCGCAGCCCGTTGGTCGCGGCCATCGAGGACCGTGAGCCCGAGATCGCCGGCGATGTCTGGATCGCCCCGTCAGCGGTGGTGGTTGGCCACGTCGTCATCGGGCCGGGTTCCAGCGTGTGGTACGGCAGCGTGCTGCGCGGCGATGACGACGACATCGTGCTGGGCACCGACTGCAACGTGCAGGACGGCTGCGTGCTGCATGCCGACAAGGGCCTGCCGACGGTCCTCGGCGACCGGGTCTCCCTCGGCCACGGCGCCATCGTCCACGGTGCGCGTATCGACGACGACGTGCTGGTGGGGATGCACGCGACGGTGCTCAACGGCGCCCATGTCGGCTCCAACTCGCTGATCGCGGCGGGCGCGGTCGTCACCCCTGGCACGCGGGTGCCGCCGGGGTCGTTGGTGGCGGGCGTGCCGGGCAAGGTGGTGCGTCCGGCCGGCGACAGCGAACGGGCGATGATCGCGCGCACGCCCGGCTCTTACAAGGCCAAGGCGCAGCGTCACCGTGCTTCGCTGGGTGATGGCGGCGGGTAGCCGCCCGCTAGCTGGCCGCGGCCCGCTATCCGGCGGCCTGCAGGACGGTGTCGCTGACCGCGTCACCGATCGACAGCGACGAGGTCGCGGCGGGCGAGGGCGCGTTGCGCACGTTGACCACTCGCCCTCGGTGCGTGATGTGGAAGTCGTCGACCATCTCGCCTGCCGGTCCGACCGCCTGCGCGCGGATCCCGGCCCGTCCCTTGACGACGTCGCTCGGCCGCAGGGCGGGCAGGTAGCGCTGGGCGGCGGCGGCGAACTGCCGGTGACTCAGCGAGCGCCGCATCTCATCGAGGCCTGTGCGCCAGTGCGCGCGCGCCAGATGGCGGAATCCGGAGTAGCGAAGCGTGGCCCACACATCGCCGGGGGCGAAGTCCGTGAACGCATACCCCTCGCGGGCGAAGGCCATCACCGCGTTGGGACCGACGAGGACGGAACCGTCCACCTGCCGGGTCAGGTGCACGCCCAGGAAGGGATAGCGGGGGTCGGGCACTGGATAGATCATGCCCTTGACGAGGTGGGTGCGGTCAGTGCGCAGCGCCAGGTACTCGCCGCGGAAGGGCACGATCATCGGTTCTTTGGGGTCGCCGGACAGCGCGGCGACGGTATCGGCCTGCAAGCCGGCGCAGGTGACAAGGCGGTCGAAGGCGAAGTCGCCCGCCGTCGTCGTGACGTGCACGGTGCCGGCGTGTTCCTTGATCGCCGTCACGGCGGCCGAGGTGCGGATGGCGCCGCCCTGCTGCTCGACATCGCGGGCCAGCTGCTCGGCGACCTGCCGGTAGTCCACGATGGCGGTATGCGGCGAGTGCACTGCGGCGACCCCGGCGACGTGCGGCTCGACTTCGAGCAGCTGCGGGCCTTCCAGCCAGCGCAGGTCCGGCACGCCGTTGCCGGTGCCCCGCTCAAGCAGTGCTCGCAGGCGCGGCAGCTCGGACGGGTCCGTGGCCACGATCAGCTTGCCGCACTCGTCGTAGGCCAATCCGCGCTCGCGGCAGTAGGCCCGAAGCCGCACGACCCCCGACACGCACAGGCGCGCCTTGAGCGAGCCAGGGGTGTAGTAGATGCCGGCGTGCACCACGTTGCTGTTGCGCCCCGACTGGTGGGTGGCAACAGCCGCCTCCTTCTCGAGGACGGTGACCCGCAGACTTGGTGCTTTGCGCAGCAGCGCGTCCGCCGTGGCCAGGCCGAGGATCCCGCCGCCGACGATGCCGATGCTCTCGGTAACCATGGTGCGAGCGTAGGTGACGACAGGAGGCTGTGATGCAGGACGCGGGTGAGGCTGACCTGCCGCTGGACGGGGTGCGGGTCCTCGACCTGACGCAGGCGCTGGCGGGCCCCTACTGCACGCTGCTGCTGGCCGACCTCGGCGCCGACGTGGTCAAGGTCGAGGCACCGGGCAAGGGGGACGACTCGCGTCACTGGGGGCCACCGTTCGTGGGTGACCAGGCCGCCTACTTCTTGTCCGTGAACCGCAACAAGCGCAGCGTTGTGTTGAACCTCAAGTCCGAGGGAGGCGCGGCGGCGGCAGCGGCGATCGCCGCCAGCAGTGACGTGGTGGTGGAGAACTTCCGCCCCGGCTCTGCGGCGCGCTTAGGGCTTGGCGCCGAGGCCTTGCGGGCACGGGACCAGCGGCTGGTGTACTGCTCGATCAGCGGCTTCGGACAGGACGGCCCCCCGCGGGCCGGCTACGACCAGATCGTGCAGGGCATGGGCGGGCTGATGAGCCTGACGGGCCAGCCGGGTGGTCCGCCGACCAAGTTCGGGGTGCCGATGGCCGACATCTCCGCCGGAATGTTCGCCTCGACGGCCATCCTGGCGGCGCTGTACACGCGGGAACGCACCGGTCGCGGGCGGACCATCGACGTCGCGATGCACGACGCGGTCATCGCTCTGCTGACCTATCAGGCAGGCCGCTTCTTCGCTACCGGCGAGGCACCGGGGCCTCAGGGCAACCTGCACCCGACGATCGCGCCCTATGCCATGTTCGCCAGCGCCGACGGGCACGTGAACGTCTGCGTCGGCAACGATGCGCAGTTTCGCCGCTGCTGCGAGGCCCTGGACGCCGGCGACCTGGCCGATGACGAGCGCTTCGCCACCAACCGCGCGCGGTTGGCCCACCGCGAGGAGCTCGACGCCGCGGTCATCCCGCTGCTTGAGGCGTTGTCCACCGACGAGATCCTGGAGCGCATGGCGAAGGCGGGTGTGCCCTGCGGGCCGATCCGCGGACTGGATGAGGTCTTCGCCGACCCCGCGGTGCAGGACCGCAACATGCAGCTGCGCGTCAACCACCCGGCTCTCGGTGAGCTGTCGTTGACCGGGGCGCCGTGGCACATGGACGGCCAGGCGGTCGAGGTGCGGCTGCCGCCCCCTAGTCTGGGCGAGCACACCGAGGCCGTCTTGCGTGACGTCGGGTACTCGTCCGAGCAGATCGAGCAGCTGGCATCCACCGGCGACATCGCCCTGGCGCCGGCCAAGGCATAGGCGGGAGGCAAGCCATGGGTCAGCGAGTGCCGTTCACCGGCGAAGAGAAAACCAGCCTGCACATCAGCCTTGATCGCCACCGTGATGTCGTGCTGTGGAAGCTCGAGGGGCTCGACGACGAGCAGCTGCGCTCGCCCATGACACCGTCCGGCACCAGCCTGTTGGGACTGGTGAAGCATCTGGCCGCCGTTGAGTACGGCTGGTTCTGCGACACCTTCGGCCGCGAGACCGAGCCGCTGCCGTTCGACGAGGATGATCCAGAGGCCGACCTTCGGGTCGCCCCAAGCGAATCCACGGCCGACGTCCTCGCCTTCTACGGCCGGGCCAGGGCAGCCGCCGACCAAGTCATCGACGATCTCGACGTCGATGATCTCGGCACCGCCTGGTTCGGCGCTGGGGTGTCGCTGCGCTGGGTGCTGATCCATATGGTCGAGGAGACCGCTCGCCACGCCGGCCACATGGACATCCTCCGCGAGCTCATCGACGGCACCACCGGCGACCATCAGCGCGACTGAAGGGGGGTCCTTCCGAATCTCACAGCCGCGCCGGTCGCTCAGCGCCCTCGACGGGGTTCGCGTGGTGCTCGGCTCTGAGAGCGCGGGCACACCCCGATCCCACTGAGGAGATACGTTCTGCTTCTCAACGCAGAGGACGTCGTCCTGCCACACCCTCAGTACGCGGCACAGGGGTGGATCGCGATCGTGAACCCCAGTTCAGTTCGGTCGGATCAGATCCGCGAACTGATTCGAGTTGCCCACGGTCGAGCTGTCGACCGGCACCGCTGACCCGGGTCTGGTGAGCAGGCGTCGGCCTGCGCGCCTCGCAGCCGGGGCTTGGTCTCGGCGTAGGTGGGCCGGTCCAGTTCGGCGAGCTGCACGGCGACCTGAGCCACGCAGATAGCAGGCTTGGTCACGATAGTGTGACCAACCTTTACTTTTACTGGGCTTTGCCTGCGCTCGCGCACGTCGAGCAGCCCGGCAGGTCGACTTCCATCGAGGTCAGCGCAGGCGCTATCAGACGCCCAGCGGGACCGACTGACGTTCAGGCGGATGGCAACATCCCGGGATGGTCGGTGATGAGCGAGCACGTCGCGCGGCACGGAGCCGGTTGCTGTGGTCGAGCACCGCGGCTTGCTTGTGGTCGCTGGTCTTCGCCGTGCCCCACTTCTATTGGGCAGCGGGGGGCCGTGGAGGATTCGGTGCTCAAGCAGCGGCTGCTGACGAGGCTCTGGGCCAGTCTTGGTTCTTCGCCTACAACCTCGTGGTTGGGGTGCTGGCCGTGGCCGGTGCAGCGACCGCGCTCGTGCTCGGCGGCCGGGTGGG
>JALZLC010000133.1 GCA_030858885.1 Actinomycetota bacterium | reverse complement strand
GGGAAGCGGTGCTGCTGGCGCTGGCGGCCGCGTCCTACTACGAGGTGGTGGCGTCGGGGGCTGACGCCGTCGCGGTGGAGCTGGGCGCGCCGCCGCGTATCGACGCGCTGGTGCTGGCCTTCCCGCTGCTGTTCATCGCCGGTTGCGCCGGGCTTGCCGGCCGCGCGCTGCGTCGGCTGCTGCCACACCTGCGACGCGCCGGGAACGGCTGGCGGCCGTCGCTGTACCTGGCAGCCCGGCAGCTGGCCGGGGCTTCGCGCGCGGCGCTGCTGCTGGTGGTGGCTTCCAGTCTGGCGGTGGGCATCGGCGTGTACGCGGCGACGCTGGTGGCCACCACCCAGCGCACGGTGCAGGCCAAGTCGCAGGTGCTGGTGGGCAGCGACGTCGCGGCCGAGGTGCGTCCTGACGCCATCCCAGCCGCCAGCGGGCGGTTCCCCTCCACCCTGGCGCAGTTTCAGCGGGCCACGCTCGACGACCGGCTCGAGGTCGACATCCTTGGGGTCGATCCCGCCACCCTGCCGGCAGCGGTGAACTGGGACGACCGCTTCGCCGACCAACCGCTACCCGAACTGCTGGCCGCCCTGGAGGCTGACACGGGACGCCTGCCCGTGCTGGCCGTCGGCAGCGGCATCGGTGACCAGCCGACGCTGCGCGACGCCGACTACGGCGTTGCGCTACAGGTCGTCGCCCGTCCTCGGGCATTCCCGGGCGCGTCCGACCGGCGTCCGCTGCTGGTGGTCGACGCGCGGCGCTACGCCGAGGCGGTAGATGCCGCCTCGCAGTCCAGCATCGGGGCGGCGTTGCTGTTCGAGCCGCGGACCTGGCTGCGGGGCGACCCCGGTGCCATCGTGGCGGCCTTGGAAGCCGACGGCGTGGGGGCTACCAACTCCGCCAGCGTGGCGCTGTCGGGGTTCACGTCGAGCAACCCGCCGCAGGTTCTGACCGCACAACAGGTGGCGGGAGGACCGGGACTGGCGGGCCTGGGCTGGACGTTCGGGTACCTGCAGGCGCTGGGTCTGGCCGCGGCGCTGCTGGCGGTCATCGGCCTCCTGCTGTACCTGCAGGCCCGCCAGGCCGAGCGCGAGGTCAGCTATGCGCTGAGCTCGCGGATGGGGCTGTCGCGCGGGACCAACCGGCTGGCGGTCGCCGTCGAGGTGGCGGGGATGCTGGCCGTGGCGCTGACGTCGGGGACCGTGCCTGCCCTGGCGGCCGCGTGGTTGATCAACACTCGGCTCGATCCCCTGCCACAGGTGCCGCCGGCACCCCTGTTTACCGTGCCCGCCGTCCTGCTCCTGATCGTGGTCGCCGCCCTGCCGGTGCTGGCTTGGTGCGGGGCGATCCTGGTGCAGCGTGCGGCCGACCGCACCAACGTCGCGGACGTGTTGCGCCTTGCCGCGGGTTAGGCCGTCGCCCGCCAGCCGGATCGCTCCGGCGGCCACCTGCACCGGGCTGGTGAAGATCTACTGGACCGCGACCGGTGAGGTGCACGCGCTCAAGGGTGTGGACGCGGTCTTTCCGGCCGGCACCGTCTCGGCGATCGTGGGCCCGTCGGGCAGCGGCAAGTCGTCGCTGATGCGGATCCTGGCCGGCCTCGACCGCCCGACGGCGGGCAACGTGAGCGTCGGCGGTGTCGACATCAGCGGCCTGTCGGCGGGCCGGCTGCGCGGGGTCCGCCGTCGGCTGGTCGGCTTCGTGGACCAGCGGCCCTCCGACAATCTGGTGGCGCACCTGACGGCGCGCGAGCACCTGCAGCTGGCCGCCCGGCTCAAGGGGGTCGAAGACACCGGCGACGAGCTGCTGGACGACCTGGGGTTGAGTGCGCGCAAGGACGCGCTGCCGACCACGTTGTCAGGTGGCGAGCAACAGCGCCTGGCCTTGGCGCAGGCCGCCATCGGGCAACCCGCGTTGCTGGTAGCCGACGAGCCCACGGCGGAGCTGGACAGCGCCAGCGGTGGCGCGCTGCTGGAGGTGCTGGTGGCGCTGGCGGAACGCGGCATCGGCGTCGTGTTGGGGACACACGACGCTGCGGCCGTCGCCGTGGCCGAGCGCACCCTGTTCTTGCGTCATGGCGCCGTGCAGGCCGAGACCGCCGAATCACGGCGGCTCTCGGTGATCGACGCCGCCGGTCGGATCTCGCTGCCACCGGAGGCCCTCGCCCTGTTCGCCGACCGGCGTGCGGTGTTGCAGGTGGTCGACGGCACCGTCGTGATCAGCCCGCCGAGCCCACCATCACCGCCAGGTTCGGGGACATGAGTCGGCGCTACTCCGACGCCTACAACCCCGCTGTCGACCAGGGTGTCGTCGTGCGGGCCTACGGACTGCGCAAGACCTACCGGCGCGGCTCGGAGGAGGTGCTGGCCGTCCGCGGCGTGGCGCTGC
>JALZLC010000131.1 GCA_030858885.1 Actinomycetota bacterium | reverse complement strand
GCCTCGGGCCATCCGAAGTACCGGCACCCGAGGTGGTGGCACAGCAGGTGGGTCTCCTGCCAGCTCCCGGCGGTCGCGACGCCGGACCCCTCCAGGGTGGCGTCCTCCAGCTCCGCCGCGGCGGTCGTCACCTCGCGATGGGCGTCCCAGCGGAGAAGCAAGCCGTGCACAGCGCTTGCCGCCATGACCAGCGTGAGGGCGGCGGCGAGGCGGGCCCACCACCTACGGTGGTGCCCGACAAGGACGTCGAGGCCGACCGCCGCGGCCGGGACGAGCAGCAGGATGGGCGCCCAGGTGTAGCGCTCGATAGCGATGCTGAGCAGCAGACCGCCGGTGTAGACGGCGGCGGCGAGCACCGTGCCGGCCAGCGCCGGCGTCGGGAGGGTGCGACGTCGTACGACAGCCACCAGCCCGGCCGGCGCGAGCAAGGCGATCGGGGCTAGCGGCGCCGGAGACCACCGGCTGGCGGTTGTTCGTGCTCGCCGCGTTGGTCCCCGCCGTGGTTGTGCCGTGGGCCCATCGACCGTCGGCACCAGGGAGGAGTGGCGACAGGAGTGACTCACCCAGTAGGCGTAGTCGTCGGGCAGCAGCCGGTGCGGGAGCGCGCCGACGTCGCCCGCAACCGGACCTCGATGCGGACTACCTCGCCGACGCGCTGCTTGCCCCGTTGGACGCCGAGCTGTACCGCTACCAGCGCAGACAGCAGCATCGAAACGTCCAGCGCATCAAGCAGGGGCTGGTCCTCCACCTGCGCGCGACGCTCGGGACGGCACCGAACAGGGAAAGTGAGGTCTGACGCGGCCCACCCGCGCAGGTACAGCGACAATGACCCTTACCTTGGCGGCTGCGTGAGATCTGCCTGGCGCTGCCCGAGGCCGCCGAGGTCGAGGCCTGGGGTCGCCCGACGTTTCGCCGGCAAGAAGATGTTCGCGGTGTTCGAGGGCCATGACGGGCATCCGTTCGCCGTCGTGTTCATGCCCGACCCCGGCGAACGCGCCGCTCTGCGGACGACCGGCGCTGCTACGTGCCCCCATACTTCGGGCCCGGCGGCTGGGTCGCTCTGGACTTCACCGCTGCGCCAGTCGACTGGGACGAGGTCGCTGAACTGATGGACGCGTCCTACCGTCAGGTCGCGATCAAGCGGATGCTGCGGGCGCTGGACGAACGCATGCATTGAGCGCCCGCCGCGCGCCGCTGATGGGCGCTGGCAGCGTTGCACACTATGCAGGTGCCTTCGCCCGGCGTACGCTCGCGCCAGCAAAGGTCGCCGTGCGGACGCTGCTTTCCAGATGCTGGCGAGGAGGAGGGCGGGATGGGCGCTGCCACACAGTCGTTCCAGAGACGCGACGGCTCGCTGCGGTTGACTTTCGAGTTCTCGGGCGACGAGATCTCGCTGGCGGAGCGCCGCGTCGTCGCGAAGGTGGCGCCGCCGTCGGAGGACCTTGAGCGCAAGCGGCCGCGGGAGCGCTCCGGCTTCTGGATGGAACTGCAGGACGGCAAGGGTCGCACGTTGTACCGGCGGGTGATCCGCAACCCCATCCGGGCCAACGCCGAGGTCGCGTTGGAAGAGGGAGGATTCACCAACCGCGTGTCGGTCGCCCAACGCGGGACCTTCTCCCTGGTGGTGCCCAACCTGCGGGAGGCCGCCGACCTTGCGCTGTTCGCCAGCCCGCTGGACCGGCCGCACCTGCCAGAGCCGGCATCCGAGGTCGTGCGGGTTCCGGTACGGGAGCGCAAGCCGCGCGAGCCCGACGACGAGCGGCAGACACCGGACGACGAGCAAACACCAGGAAGGGACACCGGGGGCGACTTCACCAGCGAGTGACCGTCGGCGGGACGCAGCGTCGAGCGAGCACCCATAGGGAGCGGGCATGGGCACGTCGAACGGAACCGTGCAGGGCGTCACCAAGATCGTTGATCACGGGCCGGCGTCGCAGCGCTACAACATCGTGCTGCTTTCCGAGGGCTACACCGCGGCCGAGATGGCGCAATGGTCCTCCGACGCCCAGGACTTCGCCGACTACCTGTTCTCTCAGGTGCCGTTTTCTGATCTGGACCTGCAGTGCGCGATCAACGTCTACCGCGTCGACGTGACCTCCGACGAGTCGGGCGCCGACGACCCGAACTGCGGTGACGGCGATGGCGACGGGTCGACCGCGGACACCTACTTCGACGCGTCCTTCTGCGGCGACGGCAACATCCGCCGGCTGCTGATCTCGGACTCCGGTATCGCCATCGCCGTCCTCAACGCGCAGGTACCCGAATGGGACACGGGACTGGTCGTCGTGAACCACTCCGATCGGGGTGGCGCCGGCGGTCAGGTGCCGACGACGTCGACGGGGGGTGACTGGCTGGAGGTCGCCCTGCATGAGCTCGGCCATTCCGCGTTCGGGTTGGGTGACGAGTACGAATACTGGGCCGGCTGCACCTCGGGTGAGACCGATCGCAACAACCACCCCAACACCGAGCCCTCCGAGCCGAACGTCACCGTCGACTCGAACCGCGCGACGATCAAGTGGGGCACGCGCATCGCCGCGGCCACGGCGATGCCGACAACGAACAACGCCGACTGCAGCCAGTGCGACCCACAGGCCAGTCCCGTGCCCGCCGGCACCGTCGGGGCGTTCGAGGGGGCGCACTACTTCCACTGCGACGCCTTCCGCCCGGAGTTCGACTGCCGCATGCGCAACACCGGCGTGCCGTTCTGCGCGGTGTGCGGGCAGGTGGTCCGCGACACGCTGGCCCCGTTCGCGCAACCCACGACGCTGACGCTCGTCAGCCCGACGGTCGCCTTCACCGACGTCGAGCAGGGCACGACCACCGCGCGCCCCGTCGCGATCGCGGTCGACTCCTGCGCCGACCTGACGTTCACGATCACCGACGGGCCGCGACGCACCGACGGCGGCCCCGCCAACGCCGGCGGCGACCCGATCCTGGACACGCCCCTGGGTCTGGTGACGGTCTCGGCCGGCCCGCCTGACGCCCGCACCGCCTACGTTTGGATCACTTACAAGGCCACGAACCCAGGCAGCAGTCTGACCGGCACGGTGACCGTCGAGTGCGATGAGACCGGGGACTCCTGGACGGTTCCGATCACCGCGAACACCATCGCCCGGGTGACCGTTGGCGTCATGCTCAGCCTCGACAAGTCCGGCTCGATGCTCGGGGCAGCCAGCGGCGCAGCCTCCAAGGCCGACGCGCTGCGCGACGCCGCCGAGGTGTTCGTCGACGTCATCCCCGGCCACGACGGCGTCGGTGTCAACTCGTTCGCCACCGACGCCTACCCCGGCGTGCCGATCACCGCAGCGGGCGGTGGCGTCTTCGGCGCCGGTCGCATCGCCGCCCGCAACGAGGTCCGCAACTACGCACCGGACCCGGCGGGCATGACCGCCATCGGCGACGCGGTCGAGCTGTCCGACCAGGCGCTGTCCGCGACGGTCGGCTTCGACGAGCGCGCGATGATCGTCTTCACCGACGGTCACGAGACCGAGCCCAAGTACATCGCCGACGTGACCGGCCTCATCGCCTCCAACCCCCGCATCTTCGCGATCGGGTTGGGGACCGCCGCGAATCTCCAACCCGCGACGTTGGCAGCGTTGTGCTCGGGCAACGACGGGTACCTGCTGCTGACCGGTTCGGGGGGCGGCGACACGTTCTTCAGGCTCGCCAAGTACTACCTGCAGATCCTGGCGGGCTTGACGAATGCCGAGATCGTGCTCGACCCCGAGGGCTTCATCAGCCCGGGGGCAGGGGTCGTGCAGATCCCGTTTACGCTCGCCGAGACCGACACAGGCGCCGACGTCGTGCTCGTCACGCCGGTGCCGTCAGCGGTGAAGTTCGGGCTGAGGACCCCCGATGGTGATGTGATCGTTCCCAGCGCGCCCGTCCCGGGCGCGGAGTACATGGAGGGCGCACGCAACGCGTACTACCGAGTGTCGCTGCCGACGCTGGTCAACGGGCGCCAGGCTCGCGAGGGCACCTGGCACGCGCTGCTACTGGCCGACCGCAAGCGCTGGGACGAGCGCGACGACCGCCGCTACGACTACGTGGCCGGTCACAGCGCGGCGGCGGCCAATGGGCTGCCGTACTCCCTCGTCGTGCACGCCCGCTCGAACCTCAAGCTCGTCGCCCGCTGCCACCAGGGCTCCTACGTGCCGGGCGCGACGCTGCAAGTCCGTGGCGTGCTCACCGAGTACGGCATCCCGGTCGACGGGCGGGCATCGCTGCGCGCTGAGATGACCCGTCCCGACGGCACGCAGGCCACGCTGGTGATGCCCGAGGTCGAGCCCGGCGCCTTCGAGACCACCACCGTGGCCCACCAGGCCGGCGTGTACCACTTCCGGGTGCTGGCCGCGGGCCAGACGCTGCGCGGCAGGGCCTTCACCCGTGAGCAGCTGGTCACCGGCTTCACCTACCGCGGCGGGGACGACCCGACTACCCCCGGCGACGGTGGGGACGGTGGCGGCGGGCGCGACGACTGGTGCCGGCTCCTCGAATGTCTGCTCGGGTCACTGACGCCAGATGCCTACGAGCGGATGAAAGGCCTCGGCGTCGACCTTGACCACCTGCTGCGATGTCTGCGCAAGCTGTGCTCTCGCCGGTCAGCGCTGTCGGCGGAGGAGGTCGATGTCGTGCGGCAGGTCGCCGTGCGGCTGGGCGTGACGACGGGATAGCAACCGACTTACCAATTGGCTGATTCGGCCACTCGCCGGTAGAAGCAGCGGGCTCCGTCATCGTCGCCGACACGCACGAGCACCTGGTTACCGACCACGTCGTTGAGGACGGTGTGCGCGCGGTATCAACAGCCCGAGTCCAGTGCCCGCCGGCGCCGACATCAGCCGGACAGCTTCCGTGTGCCGTGGCCGACCATCAGCAGCCCGAGGGCAACCCGCATTGGTAGGAGCTCGGTGTCGAGGCCAGCCCCCATGGCGGGGTGCTCCTGGTCAGCTGTGGACGCGCACGGAGCCGGTCTCAGTCGGCAACCCTGCCTCGATCCAGTCCTGCTTGCCGAGCGTGTAGTCGGCGACGTCGGTGTAGCCGAGCTGCTCCGGACGCCGTCTACGCGGGTGCCGCACTCGCGACACTGGCGGTCGGGGGGGCTGTCCTCACGCTCGGTCTTGTCCAGCGGTGGGGCGAGGTGTTCCCGCGATGGCTGCTCGGACTCCGCGGACGGCGCGTGCCGGTCGCGCTGGCGGTGGTGCCGGCCGGACTCGTCTCGGTCGTCGTTGCCTCAGCAGGACTCATGTTCGTGCGCTTTGGCCTCACCGGGCAGTTCGGTGCCAACTTCCCCGGCGGGAACAACGACGTCGCCGCTTGGCTGCCGGAGATGTTCTGGCCCGTGTGGGGAGCGGCACTGGCGGCGGCAGCCTACGCCTACTGGCTGCGCCGGCGTGGCGCATGCCGAGCTTGCGGCTCGACCGTCGACGGCAGCAGCGTGTCAGCGGATGACGGCAGGTTCAGGTCGTATCGCGGGCGCGTTCGGGTAGCTGCTGCACCGACCAGGTGTTGCCGTCGGGGTCGCTGAAATGGATGAACGACCCCCAGTCGCAGGTCTGGACTTCGCTGGTGTCCACGCCCCGCCCGACGAGGCGCTCGCGCGCCGGCGACGACCCACGTGATCTCAGCGGACGTGGCCGCAGACTGGTGCTGCAGCGTCGCCTGGACGGTGCCGACGGCGGCTGCGGTCGCCCGGTGACGCGCGATCCAGTTGAGCCACCCCTGTGCTCCGTCAACAGAGCGACCCACGGCCTGGCGGGTGTAGCGTCGGCGCAGCTGCTCCAGGGTGGCTGGCTGCCCACCGATGTAGCTGTGCAGGGCCGGGTCATTCAGAAGGGGAGCCATCTCGTCGGCGTGCTCGACGCGCAGTGGCTCCAGTGTCAGGCGGGCGGTCTGGATCACCTCGGTGCTGGGCCAGCCAGGGTTGGGGCGCACCGACTTGCCGTAGATCCGGGGGTGCGGGCTGGCGGTCGCCGGCCCCCCGGTGGTCGTCGACGACATAGCGTGGCCGTCATGGTGCGATTCCCGCTGCGCGACGCTGACACTGCGCCAGCGTCGCGGGTGACGACGCTCGAGCTGTTCTTCGACCTGGTGTTCGTCTTCACGATCACCCAGCTCACCGGTCTGCTGGAGCGAGACCTGTCCGCGGCTGGAGCGGCGCGGGTGTTCCTGGTGTTCGGTGTGCTGTGGTGGATGTACGGCGGGTACGCCTGGATGACCAACCAGGTGCCGCCGCGGCTGCCAGCCCGCCAGCTCCTCCTCCTGGTTGGCATGGCGGGTGGCGAGCCTCGGATGCTGCACGGCAGCGACTACGTCGCGACGATCCCGCTGCGCGAGCTGGTGGGGGCGATGCGCCCGTCAGCGCCAGCGCCGGTGCGCGCGGCCGCCGCTGCCCTGGAGTACCGCGACTACCTCACCTTGGTGCTCATCGTCAACCGGGCTGAGGTGTTTCCCGACAACTGGATCTACATCCACGAGCCCGACGTGCTACTCGGGCGGATCCAGAACTATAAGAACTGGTCGCCGAAGATGGTGCCCGACCAGCGGCAGACGGCCCTCGGACTGGAGTACTTCACGACTGAGGGCGACCTCGGCCTGTGGGAGATGGGCGACGACGAGCTGATCCAGCTGGGTATCCGGGAGAGCACGCACATCGGCCTGGTCAACCCAGGCGAGGTGGTCGACGGGACAGTCGTGCGGATGCCGAAGGCGTATCCCGTCTACGACGAGCACTACGCGACCAACGTGGCGGTCATCCGCGACTGGTTGCGGTCCGCGACCAAGAACCTGCAGACCGTCGGCCGCAACGGCATGCACAAGTACAACAACCAGGACCACTCGATGATGGCGGCGCTGCTCGCGGCCCGGAACATCCTGGGAGAGGACTGGGATCCCTGGCAGGTCAACACCGACGCCGAGTACCACGAGGAGCTGCGGCCCGACGCAGACCAGGCGGGCCGCCGGATTCCCGGTCACGCCGCGCCGGTGCCGCCTCGGCGGTGAGCCACCGCACGACTCACCTCGCAGCCGTCAGCGTCTCCAGGAGCCCCGAGGCCTGCCGCTCGTCCAGATCGATCATCCGCGGGTCGCCCCTGGCCGCCCGCCCTCGGGCGATCTGCAGGGCCAACGACGCCAGGCCGCGGCGCCGCTGGAACACGCTCTGCCGCAACGCCAGGCTCTGCAACCGATCCCGAGGCACGAACGAGGTGCGGCGTACGACGACGCCGGAGCGGGCCACCAGCATCTCGCCGGAGCGCCCGTGGCCCAGACACCGGTAGGCCGCCAGCGCCAGCACCATCGCCGGGGCCGAGAGCACCAGTGCCAGCAGTCCCGCCCAACCCTGCGCCACCACGCCGGTGGCCGTGACCGCTGCCACCGCCCCCACCGCTCGCACCATCCGTCGGTCGCGGGCGCGGGTGGGCATCGGCGCGAGCCGGATATCGGCCAGGCCGTCGCGACCCCACACCTGCTCCACCAGACGCAGCGCCTGTGCCCGGGTGCCAAGGGGCAGCAGGTAGCGCGATTGCTGCGCCTCCTCGCCGCCGCTGCGCCCGGCCACCTCCACCGTGACCGCCGCCAGCCCGAATGGGCGTCGCAGCAGGTTTTCTTCCACGTGCAGCGCCTGCACCCTGCGCAGCGGGATCGTGTCGGCACGTTGCTCCAGCAGTCCACGGCGGACGCGCAGCGCCACGCCGTCGCTGGTCAGGGTGAAGTTCCAGTAGGTCAGCAGGGTTGCCGCGATCGACAGGAGGAAGGCGCCGGTCAACACCAACGCCGCCAGCACGAGGATGCTGCGCAGGTCGCCGCTGAGGTCGATGCGGGGCAACAGGTCGTTGAGGCGATCGCCGAAAAAGTCCTGGCCGACGCCGAAGATCGCGGCCGCCACCCCAACGCGTCCACCGGTGAGCCCGGCGATGACGAGCCGGTCGAGGCCGAGCCGGGCCAGCACCACTTGTTCTGGCTGCACCGCAGCCGGCTCACCGACCTGCTGCGACGCCGGAGGCGTCGTGGGCGTCTCGCGCAGCAGCAGGCGCCGCAGTTGTTCCGCGTCCCGAGGGCGCAGCGCCTCCAGCTTGCCCTCCGTGCTGGCCCCGCCCACCGTCTCGATGCGCAGTTCCACGACCCCGAAGAGGCGGTGACGCAGCTTGCGCACGGACTCCACAGCCTGGATGCGGTCGAAAGGGATGACGCGCCGCTGGCGCTGGAGCAGGCCCTGGTCAATCAAGAGCGCAAGAGCGCTTGGCCATCCACGCGCCAACGGAAGCGCAGCCAGCGGACCACCCCGACCAGCAGCGAGACACCGGCGGCGGCCGCGACCACCGGGCTGTCGCGGCCGCCCGCGATCAGAATGACGAGGAGCGGGCCGAGGGTGTTGAAGGCCCAGACGCCGATGGCAGCGGGATGCAGACGCTCACCGGTCCGCTGGGGGGCGTCAGATGCCAAGGTCGTCGTCTTCGACGTCGGCCAGCCGCTCCCGGAGCCGCTCGGCGTCGTCGGCGCTCAGTCCCGGCAGGTGGCCGGAGGTCCCGACCGCAGCCGTGTACACCACCAGCTGGGCCAGACCGAACAAGCGATCCAGCGGGCCCTGCTTGGTGTCGACGAACTGCAGGCGGGCGTAGGGGATGACGCTGGTGGTGGTCCACAGGACGCCGCGGCGCAGCCACAGATCATCAGCGCGCAGGGCGTAGCGCCAGCGATTGAATCGCAGCACGGGCAGCCCCCAGGCGATGGCGACGGCCGTGACCGTTACTAGGCCCGGGAGCAGGCCGGCGGGCAGCGGCACGCCGGTGAAGGCGTCGACCAGCAGTGCCACGACGACGACCGGGAGCGCCCCGAGGACCGCCGTGGTCCACCACAGCCAGCGCACCCGCGGATCCAGTGGCAGCAGCCGTTCGGCAGCGGAGTCTTCCATCCGGGTAGCGTAGGTGCGGCCCGGCGCCAGGCGCCCGAGGCTTTGGACGCTCGGACACGCCCGTTCGGCGGGTTGCGGGGCCTGTAGGCGGCCTTCATACTTGTCCTCGCCGTGCCCCCCTAGCTCAGTCGGTAGAGCGTCTCCATGGTAAGGAGAAGGTCAACGGTTCGATTCCGTTGGGGGGCTCTGTCCACAGCACGGACGAGGCGGCGTAGCTCAGGGGTTAGAGCACTCGGCTCATAATCGAGTTGTCGGTGGTTCGAATCCACCCGCCGCTACCGAACGCTGCGGCTCCGCAGGA
>JALZLC010000147.1 GCA_030858885.1 Actinomycetota bacterium | reverse complement strand
CACGCACCAGGTGCCTCTCGACGAGGCGCCCCGCAGCTACGAGATGTTCCAGAAGAAGCAAGACGGGGCCATCAAGGTGCTGTTCAAGCCCTGACCCCAAGTCGCGGTCAGGTTCACGACGACGACGGCAAGGAGCCAGCAATGGTCACCAAAGGACTACTCGTTCGCATCGAAGCGCTACCTGGCAAGGAGCAGGAGGTCGCAGACTTCCTCGAGTCCGGATTGTCGTTGGTCGAGCAGGAGCCGGCGACCACCACCTGGTTCGCCATCCGCTTCGGACCGTCCTCGTTCGGCATCTACGACGCCTTCGACGACGAGTCCGGCCGCGATGCTCACCTGTCGGGTCAGGTCGCCGCGGCGCTGCAGGAGAACACCTCCAAGCTGTTCGACGCACCCAGCATCGAACCAGTGGACGTGATCGCCGCCAAGCTGCCGCGGTAAGCAGATGTGGAACCTGTGAAAGGTGCGGGCGCGGCTTCGCGAACCGTAACCAGACCCAGAGCTGCTGTACGCTGACCGGGCCTTTGACCGGGTTGTAGAGGCGCGACGAACGACATCCCGGCACAGGAGCAGCCATGACGACCACCACCACTACGCCGCCATCTGACGTCACCGCGGACGAGTTCGCTGAGCGGCTGTTCGGTGCCGCGCTGGGAACGATGGAGATCCTGTCGGTTCATCTCGGCGACCGTCTCGGGTGGTATCGCGCCCTCGCCGAAGGCGGGCCGGCCAGCCCTGAAGAGCTGGTGGCTCGCGCGGGCGGCAACCTGCGCTACGCCCGCGAGTGGCTGGAGCAGCAGGCGGTCTACGGCATCCTCGAGGCTGCGGACGGCGGCGAAGGCGGCGCCGACGAGCGCCGCTTCACGTTGCCCCCCGGCGCACGTGAGGTGCTCACCGACACCTCCAGCCTCGGCTACCTCGGTCCACTCGCCCGGATGCTCGTGGGCTCTGCCGTCCAGATGCCGGCCCTGCTGGCCGCGTACCGCCACGGCGGTGGGGTGAGCTGGGCGCAGTTGGGCGAAGACGCTCGGGAGTCCCAGGCCGACATGAACCGTCCGTGGTTCGAGCGCCAGCTGGCCGGCGCGTTGCAAGGCGTCGACACCGTCGATGCCGTGCTGCGTCGTCCCGGCGCGAGAATCGCCGACATCGGCTGCGGCGCCGGCTGGTCGAGCATCGCGCTGTCTCGCGCCTATCCGCAAGCCAGCGTCGATGGCCACGACGTCGATGCGCCATCAGTGTCGCTGGCGAACACCAACGCGGCCGCAGCCGGCGTGGCGAGTCGCGTCACGTTCTCCACAGGCGGCGGCGGAGAGCTCGCCGCTGAAGCCAGCTACGACGCCGCTTTCTTCTTCGAGTGCCTGCACGACATGCCGCAGCCGGTTGCGGTGCTTGCCGCCGCGCGCCGGGCCGTCAAACCGGACGGCTTGGTAATCGTCATGGACGAGGCGGTGGCCGAACGCTTCGCGGCGCCCGGCGACGACCTGGAACGGCTGATGTACGGGTTCAGCCTGCTGGTGTGCCTGCCCGACGGTATGGCCCACCAGCCGACGGCCGCCACCGGCACCGTCATGCGGCTCGACACCCTCCGCGACTACGCCCGCCAAGCCGGGTTCAGAGATGTGTCGGTCCTTGATATCCGCGACTTCGGGTTCTGGCGCTTCTATCGGCTGCACCAGTGATCCACGACTGGCAGCCGCGCCTGCTGCTGACCTAGACCAGCCGTCGTTATCGTCGCAGGCAGGCAGAGCCTGGGAGCGGGTGACGGGACGTGACGCGCGAGGCGGCAGCGGGAACACAGCTGCTGCGCGCTGCGCACCTGTGGGCGGTCGCCGCTGCGGTGTTCCTTGTCGTGGCCTGCGGACCACCGACCACGCGCCGCCGGCCACGGGCGCCCCCGTCGTGGAGAAGAAGGCCGTTCCCGTCGAGCGCGTCGGCCTCGACAAGGACGTGACCACCGAGCACGAGCAGGTCGGCGACGAGGTCCGCAAGGAACAGGTCAACATCGACGACGACAGCCGCAGGTCGAGCTGATCGATCCCCGGGGGCGGCTCGACGCCGCCCCGAGGCCTCGTGCCATGAGAGGGTTCTCACGGCCCTGTCACCCTCCGCTCACATCCCAGCCACATCTTGGTCATCGTGAGGCAACTACTCAATGATGACGGGGGCTGGTGTGTCGATCGCCACGCTGCATGACTCGCTGGCCGCACCGACGGTGGACACCGACGTGCGACCTCGTCGGATCGCCCTGTACTCCCACGACACCCAGGGGCTCGGCCACATCCGCCGAAACCTCGCCATCGCCGACGCGTTGGGCACCGCGACCCCAGCTCCAGACGTCCTCCTGGTGTCGGGCGTACGCGAGGCCGGGGCCCTGCCGATGCCGCCCAACACCGACGTGTTGAGCCTACCGGCGCTGTTCAAGAGCGAGAGCGGCCACTACGGTGCCCGATCGCTGTCGACGTCGCTGGACGACCTTGTCGAGTTGCGCGCGCAGACCATCGGCGCCGCCCTCGAGGTGTTCCAGCCCGACGTGCTGGTTGTGGACAAGGTCGCACGCGGCGCGTTCGGGGAGCTGGAGCCCGCCCTGCACACGATCGCGGCTCGGCCTGACGCTCGGATGGTGCTCGGGCTCCGCGACGTCTTGGATGACGCCGCCACGACGTGCGGCGAATGGAACGACGCCGCCACCACCGACGCCATCCACGAGTTCTACGACGCGGTGTGGATCTACGGAGACCGGCGCGTGTTCGACCCGGTCAAGGAGTACGGGCTGCCTGGATCCGTAGCTGCCATGGTTCGCCACACCGGCTATCTGGCGCCGGCCGCCCCCGATCCGAACCGTGCGACCGCAGGGGTGGCGGGCCTCATCGACAGCCCCTATGCCCTGTGCCTGGTGGGGGGAGGTCAGGACGGCGAGCGTCTGGCCACCGCGTTTCTCGGCGCCGATCTTCCTATCGGGACGGCTGGTGTCGTCGTCGCAGGCCCCTTCATGGACGCCCCTGCCCGCGGCCGGCTCGACGAGCTGGCCGCTGGCCGCCCCGACCGCCACGTCCTCGGCTTCCTCGAAGATTGCGCGCCGCTGCTTGCTGGCGCCGAGGCCGTGGTGGCGATGGGCGGCTACAACACCACCGTCGAGCTGCTGGCGCTCGGCATCCCCGCGTTGATCGTCCCGCGTACGAAGCCGCGCCGCGAGCAGCTGATCCGCGCCGAGCGTCTGGCCGCGCTGGGCCTGCTGGATCTGTTGCACCCGGCCGCGTTGTCGCCGCAGGCACTGAGCGACTGGCTGGCCTCGACAGATCTGCGTGACCGCCCAGGCACCGCGATCGACCTGGATGGTTTGGCGCGGCTGCCTTCCCTGCTGGACGACCTGTGGTCAAAGGGGCCGCGGAGCCAGGAGCACGCGAGTGGAGGACACTTCCGTGTCGCAAGCTGAAGCCGGCCGGGTCGCCTACGTGCTGAAGATGTACCCCCGGTTCTCCGAGACGTTCATCGTCAACGAGCTGCTCGCGCACCAGGCGGCCGGCGTGCCGGTGGACATCGTGTCGCTGCGCCCACCGCTGGACGGACGGTTCCACGAGTCACTGGCCGCCGTGGACGCTCCCGCGACCTACCTGCCGCACAGCGGCTTCAGCGCTCGCAGCGTCTGGGAGGCGCTGCGCGATGTCGCCAACCACCTGCCCGATGCCCCCTCGGTCACGGACTCGGTCATCGGTGAGCTGCTCGGTGCCGACGGGGAAGACGCGATGCAGGCAATCGCCCTCGCCGAGCTCGTGCGCACGCGAGGGGTGACACACCTGCACGCCCACTTCGGCTCGGTCGCCACGACCGTGGCCCGCCTCGCCGGGCTGCTCACCGGGGTGCCGTACACCTTCACGGCGCACGCCAAGGACATCTTCCACGACAGTGTGAAATCCGAGGATCTGCGCACCAAGCTCTCCGACGCTGCGGCCGTCGTGACCGTCAGCGACTTCAACCTGACCCACCTGCGCGCCGCCTTCGGCCCCGCCGCCGACCGGGTCGTCCGGGTCTACAACGGCCTTGACCTCGCCGCCTTCCCGTACCAGCCGCCCGTGCAGCGACCGCCCCTCATCGTGGCGGTGGGCCGTCTCATCGAAAAGAAGGGCTTCATCGACCTGATCCGCGCCTGCGGGCTGCTAGCCGCCCGTGGTGTGGCCTTCCGGTGTCAGATCGTGGGGACCGGCCCTGAGGAGGCGACCCTGCGTGCCGAGATCGAAGCACTGGGGTTGTCCGCTTCGGTCGAACTGCTGGGTGCACGCCCGCAAGGACAGGTCAAGCGCCTCGTGCAGGCCGGTGCCGTCTTTGCGGCTCCCTGCGTGGTGGGCGCCGACGGCAACCGCGACGGCCTGCCGACGGTGCTGCTGGAGGCCATGGCCCTGGGCACCCCGTGCGTTGCCAGCGACGTGACTGGCATTCCCGAGGTGCTGCTGGACGGTCGCACCGGACTGCACGCCGCCCAGCACGACCCCGCCGAGCTGGCCGACGCGTTGGAACGCCTGCTGACCGACCCCGAGCTGCGGGTGCGGCTGGCCGGACGCGCGCGCCGGATGATCGAGGAGCAGTTCGACGTCGCCCATCAGGCCGCGCAGGTCCGGGCGCTGTTCAGCGGCGCCGGACGGCAGCGGTCGTCGTCCAACGGCGCCGGACCGCGGTTGGCCTCTTCCGGAGTTGGCGCGTGAAGCACATCGCCTACGTCTGCGCCGATCCGGGCATCCCCGTCTTGGGGTGCAAGGGGGCGTCGGTGCATGTCCAAGAGGTCACTCGCGCCCTGACCCGCCGCGGATCCCGCGTCGAGCTGTTCGCCACCCGAAAGGATGGTGAGATCCCCCGAGGCCTGGGCGTGGTGCGGGTCCACGCATTGCCAGCTGTCGGCGGCAGCGACGTCGCCGACCGGGAACGGCGTGCCCGCGCGGCTAACACCGGCCTGCACGCCGCGTTGACCAAGGCCGCCCGGGGCACGGGAGCCTTCGACCTGGTCTACGAGCGGTACTCGCTGTGGAGCACCGCCGGCATGGCCTACGCGCGAGCGCAGGGCATCCCCGGGGTCCTCGAGGTGAACGCGCCGCTCATCGACGAGCAGGCGCGCCATCGAGGGCTGCATGACCGATCCGGCGCGGAGCGGGCCGCTCGTGCGGCCTTCACCGACGCCACCGCGGTCATCGCCGTGTCCGAGCCCGTCGCCGCGTGGGTGCGCGAACGCACTCCGCATCCCCAGCGCGTGCACGTCGTCCCCAACGGCGTCGATCCCGATCGCTTCGCCGTGCGGACCGGCGACCAGCGGCCCACCTTCACCATCGGCTTCCTCGGCACCCTCAAGCCGTGGCACGGCGTTGAGGTGCTCATCCGTGCGGTGGCCGCCATGGCTGCCCAGGACCCCTCCTGCAGGCTGCTCATCGTCGGCGACGGGCCGCAGCGCGCCGCCTTGGAGGCGTACGTGACCCGGCACGCCATCGCTGCGGTAACCACCTTCAGCGGCGCGGTGCAGCCGGCGCAGGTCCCCGGGCTGCTGGCGCGCATGGACGTCGGTGTGGCGCCCTACCCCGATGCGACCGACGCCTACTTCTCGCCGCTGAAGGTTTTCGAGTACATGGCCGCCGGCCTGCCCGTCGTCGCCAGCCACGTCGGACCGATCGCCGCGGTCATTGACGACGGCCGCACCGGCGTGCTGACGCCTCCCGGAGATGCCGCGGCGCTGGCCAGCGCCCTGCAAGCGCTGCGTGCCGACCCCCATCGTCGCCGCTCCCTCGGCGCAGCCGGGCGGGTCGCCGTCGCCCGGGACCACACCTGGCAGGCGGTGGTAGAACGCGTGCTGCGCCTGGCCGAGCAGATGTCGGATCCGCACGCGCCAGCCGCAGCTGGAGCTGTCTGACATGGCGGGTTCCAAGACCTCGACGACACTGGCGTCCGCGCTGCCGAGCTTGCTGTCCGTGCTGTCGCACTTCCGTCCGCACCTGCGTGGGCAGCGGGGTCTGATCGCGGTGGGCTTCGGTGCGCTGTTCGCTGAGGTGATCCTGCGGCTGCTCGAGCCGTGGCCGCTCAAGTTCATCTTCGACCGCGTCATCCAACCCACCCCCGGTGAGGTGTCGACCGGCATCGGCTGGGCCGACGCCTTGGACCCGACGACCTTGCTGATCGGCTCGGCGGTCGCCATCGTCGTGCTCACGGGTCTGCGGGCAGCTGCCGCCTACGCCATGACCGTGGCCTTCGCGCTAGCCGGCAACCGCGTACTGACCACGGTGCGCTCGGACCTGTACGGCCACCTGCAGCGCATGTCGCTGTCCTATCACGCGCGCGCCCGCGGCGGGGACCTCATCACCCGCATCACTGGGGACGTTGGACGCCTTCAGGAGGTCACGGTCACGGCCGCGTTACCCCTGATCGGCAATCTGGTCACCTTCGCCGGCATGCTCGCCATCATGCTGTGGCGCAGCTGGTCGCTGACGCTGATCGCCCTGGCGGTCTTCCCCCTGTTCGCCCTCACGATGATCCGCCTCACCACGCGTATCCGCGCGGTGTCGCGCAAGCAGCGCGAGCAGGAAGGCGAAATGGCGTCGGTGGCCTCCGAGTCGTTCGGCGCCATCGGGGTGGTGCAGTCCTACTCGTTGGAGGACACCCTCTCGGCCACCTTCGCCAGCTCCAACCAGCAGTCACTCACCGACGGCGTGAAGGCCAAGCGTCTGGCCGCCGGCATGGAACGCAAGACCGACGTGATGGTGGCCATCTCGACCGGTCTGGTGCTGTACTTCGGTGCTCGCCTGGTGATCGGTGGGTCGCTGACACCCGGCGACCTGGTGCTGTTCATGACCTACCTGAAGAGCGCCTTCAAGCCCATGCGCGACCTCGCCAAGTACACCGGGCGGTTGGCCAAGGCCGCAGCCTCCGGCGAACGGATCGTGTCGGTCCTGCAGACCGCCCCCGACATCCAGGACGATCCAAAGGCTCGTGAGGCGCCGGCCTTTCGCGGCGAGGTGCACATCGACGGCGTGACCTTCGGCTACGACCCGGCACACCCCGTGCTGCACGACCTCGACGTCCGCGCTCACGCCGGACAGCGCATCGCGCTGGTCGGACCCTCGGGGGCCGGCAAGTCGAGCATCGTCAGCCTGTTGCCGCGCCTGTACGACCCGCAGGGGGGGCGCATCCTGATCGACGGTGTCGACATCCGCGAGTACACCCTGTCGTCGGTGCGCGGGCAGATCGGCATCGTGCTGCAGGACAGCGTGCTGTTCGCCACGTCCATCCGCGAGAACATCGCCTACGGCGCGCTCGGCTGCACCGACCGCGAGATCGAGCGCGCCGCCAAGCTGGCCAACGCCCACGAGTTCATCACCGCCCTGCCTGACGGCTACGACACCGTCGTCAGTGAACGCGGGTCCACCCTGTCGGGCGGCCAGCGTCAGCGCATCGCCATCGCCAGGGCCGCGGTCCGCGACGCGCCGGTGATCATCCTCGACGAGCCGACCACCGGCTTGGACAAGGGCAACGAAGACGAGGTCATCGACGCGCTGGCCCACCTCACCAGAGGGCGGACCACCTTCGTCATCGCCCACGACCTGCGCACGGTCGCCGACGCCGACCGCATCCTGTATGTCGAACAGGGCCGGGTGGTCGAGACCGGCACGCACGAACAGCTGCTGCGGGCACAGGGACGCTACGCCGCTGTCCACGCCCTGCAAGAGCGGACCAACCAGGGTCTCGACCCCAGCACGTTGGGTCCCCCGACGCCTGGGTGGGCCGATGCTGTCGCCGGGTGACGCGGCGCTGGCGGCACGCGATCGCACGCTGCCGGACCTGCCTTTGGTGCTCGACCCCGACGTGCTGGCCGGCGAGGTGAGCACCGCGGTCGGCGTGCCCCTCACACTGACCGCGACCTACGTGCGCTACAAGCCCGGCACCAGCTGCCTCGTCGGCTGCCGCCTGGCCGGCGGCGGGGCGGCCGTGGACGCCTACGCCACGACGCGCCATCGCGACGACGGCAAGATCGCCAAGGTCGTTGGGCGGGCCACGACCGCATCGCCATGGGGACCGGGGGCGGTCCGCGTCGGCGCCGCCACGGCCCTGGTCTTCTTCCCTAACGACCGCCACCTCCGAGGCGCGCGCACCCTGGCCGACCCTCGGCGCGGGCCGGCGCTGCTGCACCGCCTGCTGCCCGAACAGGGTGACGCGTGGACCCCGCGGTTGACACGGCTGCGCTACAAGCCGGAACGGCGCTTCGTCGCCCGAGTCGATGGTGCGGGCGCGCCGGCCGCCGTGGTCAAGAGCTATGCCCCCGCGCACTTCCGCGCCGCCGACGAGGGCCTGAAAGCGTTCCACTCGCGCGGCCCACTGCGGATCGCCCGCCGGCTCGGCGCCTCGTCCCGCCACCACCTGACGGCCGTCGAGTGGGTGGCCGGTGACCCCCTGCAGCGGCTGATCCACGGCGGGGACTGCGCCGCCGAGGCCGTGGAGGCGGTCGGGACCGCCTTGGCGCAGCTGCACAAGCAGGAGCCGCGCGGGCTCGTTCGCCTGGAGCGCGAGACCGAGGCGGTCCTCGTCCTGGCCACGGCCCGGACGTTGGGCTGGCTGGTGCCGGAGTTGGGCGGGCAAAGCAGGTCGTTGGCCATCGAGTTGGCCAACGACCTGCTGGCCCTGCCTGACGGGCGCCACGCCATCCACGGCGACTTCTCCGCCGACCAGGTCCTGCTCACCTCGGATGCCGCCGCCATCATCGACTACGACGCCGCCGCCGTCGGTGATCCCGCCGCTGACCTTGGGTTGTTTCGTGCCACCCTGCTGGCTGACGCGGCCGCCGGTCACCTGACACGCGCTGGGGCTGAGCGGCTGGTCGAGGCGTTGACCAGCGGCTATCCCGTCACATTCGACGACCCCCGACGGCGTCTCGACCTGTACACCGCCGCGTGGCTGTTGCGCCTCGCGGTCGAGCCGTTTCGGTACCGCGTCGCCGATTGGCCAGAGCGCACGGCTGCGCTGGTGACGCTCGCCACCGAGCTGGTCCGCGCGTGAGCGCGGGGGTGCTCGCCGACCTCGAGCTCCTCAAGCCGCCGGACTCCGACACCCTCATCCTGCGGCGGGCGTGGCCGCGCGGACCGGACCACCTGCTCCTCGACTATGCCCATTCCGACGGGCGCCGGGTCGCCGCGCAGTGGTTCGGAACAGCCGGCGGACGGCCAGACCGCGAGCGGCTGATGGCAGTGGCGGCTGAAACCGATCGGGTAGCGCGGGGGCTTGGCGAGGTGGTCGCGATGCCCGACGTGGGGGTGCTGCTGCAGCATGCCGGGGCCGATCGCCGGCTGCCTGCTCTCGGGGGCCTGGCAGACCAAGGCCAGCTGGTCGTGCACCGCCCGGAACGACGGGCCGTCGTGCACCTGGACGACGCCGAGGGCGACCGGTACGCGAAGGTGGTCCGCCCCGGTCGGCTCCAGGGGCTGCTGGCCGCCGGTGCCCTAGCCGAGGCCAGCGGTGCCTTCATCACCCCTCGGCTACTCGACGCCGACGCCGACGCCGGGGTGGCCGTATCCGCCGCGCTACCCGGTCGGTCGCTGTTCGAGCTGCTGGACAGCCCTCGGCTGATCCCCGCGATGTCCGCGGCTGGTGAGGCGCTGGCACGGTTCCACGCCACCGACGTCGCCGAGGCGAGCCTTGCTCACCACACCGCCGCCGACGAGGTCACCGTGGTGAACCAGTGGATAGCTCACTGTCGCACCTTTGCGCCGGCTGCGGCCGCCGCAGCCGAGAGCCACCTGCACACCCTGATGGTTGCGATGGTCCGCGAGCCTGCCACCCACCGCGCGCTCGCGCACCGCGACTGCTACGACAAGCAGCTGCTCGACAGCGGCGACGGACGTTGCGGCATGGTGGACCTGGACACCTTGGCGTTGGCGGAACCCTCGCTCGACCTGGCCAACGTGCTGGTGCACCTGGAGCTGCGGGTCGCCCAGGGCGTGCTCGACCGCGACCGCGCGCAGGACGCGGCCGCCGCCCTGGTCGCTGGGTACCACCCTGACGCGGCCGTCCGAGGGCGCGTCCCCGCCTACGCCACCGCCAGTCGCCTGCGACTGGCGTGTCTGTACGCGTTGCGCCCTGGGTGGCGGCACCTCACCAGCGACCTCCTGGACCGCGTCGCTGCGCGCACGTGGGGGCTCGACGGATGAGGGTGGGGGCACGGCTGCTCGACGCCGGCGCCCCGCGGCTGTGACCTCCGCGCGAGTCGATGTCGCCTTGGTGCTCGGCAAGCCCGTGCACCGCTCGCCGGTGTTGCCCCAGGTCGTCCAGCTGCTGCAGGCCGCCGGTGCCGCCGTGAGCGTGCACGTGCCCCGGCCGCCCTACGAGATGCCGGCCTGGTTGTGGCGGGCGCGTGTCGCGGGGCTGCGCGGACTGGCGCCGGAGGCGCTGGTCACCGCCCAGCGGCTCGAGGCTTCGGGCGTGCGCTGCTGCAACTCCGCCGCCGCGACCGCGCTGGTGGCCGACCGCGCTGCCCTGCATCGCTGCCTCCTCCGGGCCGGCGTCCCAGTGCCGGGGGCGCAGGCGATGACCAGCTGGGCACAGGTGCGCGACCTGGCGGCCGACCACGGCGTCGTCGTGAAGGCCGTCGGCGGTCACCGTGGTCGCGGCGCCGGCGTGGTGATCGCGGACCCCTCCCAACTGCCGGACACTCCGCCGTTCGACGGGCCCTGGCTGGTGCAGGAGCGGGTGGTCCACGACGGCCGCGACCGCAAGCTGTACGTCATCGGTGCGCGAGTCGCCGGACTGCTCGCGCCACAGTCGCCCGACAGCGGTCCGGCCGAGGTGTTCGAGCTGAGCTCTCGGTACCACGACCTGGCCCGTCGCTGCGGGCGGGCGACGGGTCTGGAGTTGTACGGCATCGACGTCCTCGAAGGCCCGGCGGGACCGGTCGTGGTTGACGTCAACCCGTTTCCGAGCTGCCGCCGGGTGCCCGGCGCGGCCGACTCGATCGCCGAGCACCTCCTGGCCCGTGCCGGTGACTCGAAGTGGTCACCGCCAGCAGCGGTGCCACCCCTTTAGCGATCAGGATCTCCGCTTTCCCTGACCGGCATCAGCGGCGATCGCTGTGCCGCTGCACGGTTCCCTCAGGCCGTCCGCGCGGCGCTGCGGAGCGGGCCGAGGCCGCCCATGCCTGGGTGCCAGCGCCCCCCGGGGCCTGCGCCACGATGTGGTCGGCCATGAGGTCGAGCAGTTCCGGTGTCGTGTAGGGGCTCCAGCAGTGCGGTTGGTTGGTGCCGTAGATGAACTCGGCCCCCGCCGACGGGCTCTCCAGCTGCTCGACGGCCCCCTGGAACAGCTCCACCCCGAGGTTGAGGAAGAAGGTGTCGTCGTCACCAACGTAGACGTGCAGCTGGTCGGCCAGCTTGGGACCCAGCTCCGGCCATTCGGCCTCGATCTTGCGGCGCAGGTCGAACGGCTCCCACGTCTGGGCCACCTCGTGGTCGATGACGCCCGTGCGCTTGTTCCAGATGCGCGCGGGGTACCCGTTGGCTCCCTGTGCGCCGAACACCGCCTCCCAGATATCCCACTGACCGCCGGAACGGCTGCGGGTGCCCAGTGCGCGCTCCAGATGGTTCTCCTGCGCCATCGTCCAGAGCACGTCGCCGCTGACCGCCCGCGCGGAGGGTCGTGCGACACGCTCCCATTCGTAGTCGGTGTAGAAAGCGTTGTCGTCCTCGTACACGTTGACCAGCTGGTGGCTGCGGAAGTCCAGCGAGTCCGGGCACAGCGACCAGGTGCCCTGATACAGGTCGGGATAG
>JALZLC010000146.1 GCA_030858885.1 Actinomycetota bacterium | reverse complement strand
CCGATCACGTCGGTCTGCTCGGCGGCGCGCACGAACGCGCTCACCTCCGGCAGGTTGTCGGCGATTCCGCCCGCGAGATGCACCGCCAGCTCGGGATCACCCGCTCGGCGGCGCAGCTCGGTGACGTTGCGCCGGTTCCACTCGTAGGTGGTGCCGGCGTCGGTCCCCCGAAACGAGCTGTAGCTCATGGGGATGAACACGTCGAAGCTGGCGCGCAGCTGCTCGAACGGGAAGTCCGGCCACCAGCTGGGCCGCAGGTCCAGCTGTAGCGGCGGCAGCACGATGGCGGCCATCGGGTAGTCGGGTCCAGCCCAGGTGCGCAACGCCTGGGAGAGCTCCAGCAACCGCGCGCTGCGCTCGGCGGTGTCGGTCAGCTCCTCGACCTCGATGTCGAGGCCGAAACCGTCGGGACGGTCACCGCGAGGGGTGACGAACGCCATCGCCCTCTGGCTGCGCAGGTAGTCGCGGGGCAGATCCACAAAGTCCGGCACGTACCACACGACCACCCGCACGCCGCGGTCGTGCGCCGCCTCGATCAGCCGCCCGAGACGGCCGGCGGCGTGCAGATCCCGGGGCGAGCGCCACCGCGAGCTCTGCGCGAAGATCGTCTGCACACCGGCGTCCGCGGCGATCGTGGCTTGCTGCTCGGGCTCCAGGCTGTCCTCGACGTCGACCCAGGTCGACAGCCCCATGAAGGTCTGCAAGCGGTTGGAGGCGGTCTGATCCGCAGGCTGGGCTGTGGGCGTCGGGGCCGGCGTGGGTGAGGGCGTCGGGGCCGGCGTGGGTGAGGGCGTCGAGGCCGGCGTCGGCGCGGGCGTGGGCGACGGCGTGGGAGTCGTCGATGGCGTGGCGGTGGGGGACGGCGTCGCCGCGACCTCACTCGATGCCGGCGACGGCCCCTTCGGACCCGACGCGTCAGGGCGGGGCGGCGCCACGTCCGTCGGAGTCGCCTCGGCAGCCACCTGCGCGGGACGGTCGCCGGGACCACGCGGCCCCGAGCGGGCAGCCACCGCAATCCCGAAGACGCCGCCGGCCACCATCACCGCCGCCACCAGCAGGCGAGCGGCGATCAGGCGGCGGGCGCGGGGCGGCGTGGGGATGGCAAGGTCCTCGGGCTGAGGTCGAGCTGGCTCGGACCCTCAAAGGTAGGTCAGCAGCGCCACCAGCGTGGCCAGTCCTAGAGCACCCCACGCGGACCGCTGCGACTCGACCAGCGCCCCGACGATGAGGCCGATCCCCGCCAGGTATGCCGCCCGCCACAAGCCGTAGGTGAACTCGAAGGCGTCCAAGCGGAAGGCGAACGCGCCCAGGGCCAGGATCACCGTCGGCGTCAGCAGGATCGCCCGGGAGGTGAGTTGACGCCCGGCGAGCTCCCGGTAGGCCAGGTACGCGCTGCCGGCGACCGCGAGGGGAAACAACAGCAGCGTGCTGCGTACGACGAGGCTCTGCCCCCCAAGCACCGTGGACAGGATCAACAGCGCTGACGTGACGGCGGACACCACCGCCAGGATGCGGCCGATCTCCAGCACGCCCGTCGGCAGATAGCGGGGGTCGCTGCGGAAGGCGTCGCGGGCCTTGACCGTGGCGTAGACGCACAGCAGCACCAGGCCGAAGACGAAGGTGATGCGCCGCACGAACAGCAGCAGCGCGCCTTGCACCACCCCGAAGATTGGCAGACCACCGCCTGGTCCCGCTCCGGCCAGCCAACCGGTGACCAGGGCCGCCACCACCAGCGGTACCCCGATCAGCAACCCCCGCAGGAACAGCGGTGACGGCTTGGTCAAACCGTAGTCGGCGAGGCGTTCCTTGCGATAGCGGATCAGCAGGTAAGGCACCAGGATCGTGGTCACCAGCGGCAGCAGCGCCACGATGACGGGACCGACGAACCGGATGCGGTCCAGCGGCACCAGCCCGAGAACGATCCGCAGGATGAGGTCGCCGAACAGGTAGACGGCACCGGCCAGGTACAGGTCGGTGCGGGCTTCGTCGGGCGTGGTGTACATGCGCGGCATGCTATGGGCCAGGGCTATCGTTGAACCCATGTCCCAACGGCTGCGGGTCTCGGTCATCGTGATCGGTGACGAGATCCTCGGCGGCTTCGTCGCTGACACCAACTCCGGGTGGCTCGCCGGGCGCTTGCAGACCATCGGCGTCCCGTTGGACCGGGTGATCACGGTGCCCGACGAGCATCACGCCATCAACGAGGCGCTGGGCACCGAGTTGGGGCGCTCCCGCCCTCGGCTGGTGATCACATCAGGCGGCATCGGGTCCACGCCTGACGACCTCACCCTGGAATCGGTCGCGCGCCACCTCGGCGTCGGCCTGCGAACCGAAGCGGCCATCGACGAGCGGATCACCGCAGCCCTGGCGTGGACCGCCCAGCAGGGGGTCAGCGTCACCGAGGGTCACGCCACGTCGATGCGGAAGATGGCGCGGGTGCCCGAGGACGCCTACCTGCTGACCGGCAACGAGGGGCTGGTGCCCGGCATCGCCGTCGACGTCGATGGTGGGGTGCAGGCCTGCGCCGGAGCCACCATCGTGGTGCTGCCCGGTGTCCCCGGCGAGCTGCGCCGGATCATGACCGAGGGCGTCGAGCCCGACCTATTGGCCGGCCGAGGTGAGCCGCAGCATGTGGCCGAGGTGACGCACGGCTATCCGGAGTCCACGCTCAACCCGGTGCTGGACCGCCTGGTCGCCCAGTACCCCGACGTCCACGTCGGATCTTATCCGGGCGTCCCTTGCGTCATCCGGCTCAAGGGTGACAAGGCACGGGTGGAGGCGGGGATGGAGCTGGTCACCGACTACCTCGAGTGGCTGGCTGCCGACCCCGGCTCCGCCACGCTGCGGGCCGGCTGGCGCGCCCGCTGGACGTAGCGCGCCGTCGCCGGATGAGCGCCGAGTAGGCTGGCGGTCATGCCCGAGTTGCATGCCATGTTCGTCCACGCACACCCCGACGACGAGTCCTCCAAGGGCGCGGCCACGATGGCCCGCTACGCCAAGGAGGGCTACCGCATCTCCGTCGTGACCTGCACCGACGGCGCGGCCGGCGACATCCTCAACCCGGCCATGGACCGTCCGGGCGTTGCCGAGCGGATGGTCGAGATCCGCCGGGAGGAGCTGGAGCGGGCACTGGAGATTCTCGGCGTTCGCGAGCAGTTCGATCTCGGGTATCGCGACTCGGGGTACGTCGAGGACTTTGAAGGCGACGGCACGCGCCTGGCCCATGACTGCTTTTTCAACATCCCCGTCGAGCAGGCCACCGGACGCCTGGTCGAGGTCATCCGCGCCGAGCGGCCGGACGTGCTCGTCACGTACCCGCCGGGAGGCGGCTACCCCCACCCGGATCACATCCGCTGCCACGACATTAGTGCCGCGGCGTTCGACGTCGCGGCCGACGCCAGCGCCTACCCCGACGTTGGGGAGCCTTGGCAGGTGCGCAAGCTGTACTACGTCGGCGCGTTCAGCCGCAGCAAGGTGGAGGCGCTGCACCAGGCTTGCCTCCAGCGGGGCATCGAGTCACCGTTCAGCGAGTGGCTGGAACGGTGGGACCCCGACGAGGTTGACCCGTCCACCACCCACATTGACGTCGGCGAGTACCTGGCGACGCGCAGCCAGGCGCTGCTGGCCCACGCCACCCAGATCGATCCGGATGGCACGTGGTTCCGGGTGCCCGACGACCTGGTGCGCGAGATCCACCCATGGGAGGACTACCAGCTGGCCCGCAGCGAGGTGGCGACCGACCTGCCCGAAGACTCCCTGTTCGCGGGTCTGGAGTGAGGCGGTGCGCCGCGGCGCTCGTGGCGCTGCTCGTCTTGGCGGCGTGCACCCCCGACGCGAACGGCGGCGGCAGCCTGGAAGTGTCGGCCGCCTCACCCCGACAACCCAGCGAGGTGCCGACCAGCCAGGCACCAGCCGGCGACGCACCGGGGTCAGAGGATCCCGACGCGATGCCGCGCACCCCGGCTGCCGTCTGCCCCCAGCAGCGGCTGGCTGCCATCCACGATGTTGTCGGACGGCAGCTGGAGGCCTTTCGCGATCACGACTTCGAGGCTGCCCTAGCGCTGGCCACCGACGGTTTCCGAGGCAGCTTCACTCCAGAACGCTTCGAGGAAGTGATGACCGAGGGCTTCGCCGGGGTGCTGACCTCCGACCGTCATGAGCTGGCACAGTGCGTCGGGGCGGACGGGCGGGCCCTGGCGTTGGTGCGGGTCAGCGGGCCTGGCGGCACTGTGGGGCTGCTGTATGACCTGCGGCGTGAGGACGGCCACTGGCGCATCAACGGCGCATCCCCTCACACGGGTGACCCTGGCGCCACACCCTCGGAACCCGAGACGATCTGACCAAGCGCGGGGCGGCGGCTACGCGCGCCGGCGGGCCACGTAGAACAGGCAGTCTCGGCGCGTCTGCAACACCGTGGTGGTGAACATCACCGGGGTGATGTCCTCGGTTACCCGCAGGCTGCCGTCGGCGCTGACGCGCAAGAAGCGCTCGGTGGTGTCGCGCTCGCGCATGTCGGTGACCAGCAGCGGCATGGCAGCGGTGGGGTGCATCCGGCCGACCTCGGTGCCGGCCAGCATCATCCCGAAGTTGTGGCCGTCCAGGCCGATCGCGAGCACCAGATCCAGGTCCTCGGTCAACGCCCCTCCGAAGGCGAACGGCACCTCGGGGCGCACGACCACGCGATGCATCATCTCGAACACCCGCCGTG
>JALZLC010000057.1 GCA_030858885.1 Actinomycetota bacterium | reverse complement strand
TCCAGGTTCATCTTCCAGTTGCCCGCGATGATCGGCTTTCGTGGCACAGGTCGCCTCCTGCCGCTACTCGCGCAGGGCAGCGACGCCCGGCAGCTCGCGGCCTTCCAGGAACTCCAGCGACGCGCCGCCGCCGGTCGAGACATGGGACACCTGCTCGCTGACACCGAGCTTGCGCACCGCAGCGGCACTGTCGCCGCCGCCGATGACGGTGAAGCCGCTGCAGGCGACGATCGCCCGCGCCACTCCCTCCGTACCGGCGGCGAAGGCGTCCCACTCGAAGACCCCCATCGGCCCGTTCCACAGCACCGCCCTGGCGTCGCCGAGCGCGGCCGCGAAGCGGTCAACGGTTTCCGGTCCGATGTCCAGACCCATCCAGCCGTCGGGCATGTCGTCGGCCGACACACGGCGGTGGTCGGCGTCTGCGTCGAAGGCCTCCGCAGCGATGATGTCGGTGGGCAGCAACAGCTCGACGCCGCGCTGCTCGGCACGTTCCAGCAACCCGCTGACGGTGTCGAGCTGGTCGTCCTCCACCCGGCTGGAGCCGACCTGGAATCCCTGCGCTCGCAGGAAGGTGAAGCACATCGCGCCGCCGATCAGCAGCCGGTCGACCCGCTCCAGCAGGCTGTCGATCACGCCTAGCTTGTCCGACACCTTGGCACCGCCGAGGATCGCCACGAACGGCCGCGGCGGGTCGTCGAGCAGCCGCGACAACGTCGCCAGCTCCTTGCCGAGCAGCAGACCAGCCGCCTTCTGCTGATGCCGAGCGGGCACCCCGACGACGCTGGCGTGCGCGCGATGCGCAGCTCCGAAGGCGTCGTCGACGTACGCGTCGCCGAGTGAGGCCAGCGCGTCGGCGAAGGCGTCGTCGTTGGACTCCTCCCCCGGTTCGAAGCGCAGGTTCTCCAGCAGCGCGACCTGCCCGTCGTCCAGCGCGTCCACGATCCGCCGGGCGTCCTCGCCCACCACATCGGTCGCTGCGGCAACCGGGGCGCCGAGCAGCTCGGTGAGGCGTGCTGCCACGGGAACGAGCCGCAGCGCCTCGCTCACCTGGCCCTTGGGCCTGCCGAGATGGCTCATGACGACGACCCGCGCACCGGCCCCCGCCAGGGCGCGGATCGTCGGCAATGACTCGGAGATGCGTAGATCGTCAGCCACACCCGAACCGTCCAGCGGCACGTTGAGGTCGGCACGCAGCAGAACCCGGCGACCCGCGACCTCCAGCGTGTCGATTCCCGGGATGCCGACCGCCGCCGCGCGCGGCGTCGTGCTGTCCGGCGCCATGCGCTACAGCTTGTTGCCGACGTACTGGGTGAGGTCCACGAGCCGCGCGGAGTAGCCCATCTCGTTGTCGTACCAGCCCAGCACCTTGACCATCGAGCCGTTGGCCATGGTGGACAGGCCGTCGAGGATGCAGCTGTGCAGGTTGCCGACGATGTCGGCGGACACGATCGGGTCCTCGGTGTACTCCATGATTCCCTGCATGGGACCTTCCGCGGCGCTCCGGAAGGCCGCGTTGACCTCGTCGCGGTCGGTCGGCCGGCCGAGCGTCACGACGAGGTCGGTGATCGACCCGTCCGGCACGGGGACGCGCAGGGAGAGCCCGTCAAGGCGCCCTTCCAGCTGTGGCAGCGCCAGCGAGGCGGCCTTGGCCGCGCCCGTCGAGGTGGGGATCACCGACACCGCCGCGGCCCTGGCGCGCCGCAGGTCGGAGTGGGGCTGATCCTGGGTGCCCTGGTCGTTGGTGTAGGCGTGCACCGTGGTCATGAAACCCTGCTCAATACCGAAGCTGTCGTCGAGGACCTTGGCCATCGGCACCACGCTGTTGGTGGTGCAGCTGGCGTTAGAGATCACGTCGTGGTTGGCGGCGTCGTAGGTGTCCTCGTTGACGCCCATGACGATGGTGACATCCTCGTTCTTGGCCGGCGCCGAGATGATCACCTTGCGCGCTCCGGCCTGCAGGTGCGCGGCGGCCTTGTCTCGGCTGGTGAAGATGCCGGTCGACTCGATGACGATGTCGACGCCTAGGTCCTTCCACGGCAGATCCGCGGGGTTGCGCTCGGCGGCGACGACGACCTCCTTGCCGTCGATGACCAGGCCACGGTCGTTGACCTCGACCACGCCCTGGAAGCGACCGTGCACGCTGTCGTAGCGCAGCAGGTGGGCCAGCGTCTTGTTGTCGGTGAGGTCATTGACCCCGACGATCTCGATGTCCGCACCCGTCTGCGCCGCCGCGCGCAAGTAGTTGCGGCCGATGCGGCCGAAGCCATTGATGCCAACACGGATGCCCATGTGTCTGCTCCAGGAAGGGGTCTTGTCCAGGTCTGATGACGCCGTCGCAATCACTCTAGCCGCCCCCCGGCCGCCCCAATCCCTCGACCAACGCCGCCAGCTGGACCAGCCGTCGATGCACCGTTGCCTTTGCCACGGGGGGATCGTGCAGCGCGCCGAGCTCGGCCAGGCTGGCCTGCGGGTTGGCCAACCGTGCGAGCGCGGTCGTGCGCAGACCACTCGGAAGACGGTCCCACCCCAGCGCTGCCACGACGGCCTCGATCATCGCCACCTGCCGGGTAGAGGCCGCCACCGCCCGGCCCAAGTTGGCCCGGTCGGCGTTGGCGGCGCGGTTGGCGTTCCCACGCAGTTCGCGGCGCAGCCGCTCGGCGTCCCAGGCCAGGAAGGCGTGGTGGGCGCCGGCACGGGCGACGACGGCGCCAATGGCCTCCCCGGACTTGCAGTGCACGCGCCAACCGTCGGAGCGTTGCGCGGCGCGAGCTCCCCTTCCACCGCAACGCACCAGCAGCCGCCGCAATCCACTTGCAGTGCCCTGGCCGGGAGCACGCAGCTCCAGATGGGGCGCGCTGCGGGGATCGCTGAGGCTGGCGGCCACCATCAGGCAGCCGCGCAGGTAGGCGCTGCTGTCGTGCGCCGTGGCGACGAACTGGGCGGGGACGGCATCGACGGGCTGCCCGTCGCGGCTCATCACCCCCAGCCAGGTCAGTGCGGGAAGGATCGGCCGCGCCAGCGACACGCGGTAGCTACCCGCACGCAGGGCGGTCGGCTGGTGAACCTGCACCTGAGGGCGCGAACCCAGCAGCTGGGTCAGCGCTGCGTGCAGGCGCCGTGTGG
>JALZLC010000038.1 GCA_030858885.1 Actinomycetota bacterium | reverse complement strand
CGGTCCGAGGCAGCGGGGACGGCGGCATCTACTCCACCGCGGCGGACATCCACGCCCTGTGGGCCGCCTTCTTCGCCGGGCGCATCGTGTCGCGGGAGTGGGTCGCCGAGATGGTGCGCCCGCGCAGTAACGTGCCGTCGGAATCCCTGCGCTACGGCCTGGGGTTCTGGCTCCACGAGTCGCAGGCCGCGGTGGTGCTGGAGGGCGAGGACGCCGGCGTCTCCTTCCGAAGCGTCCACGATCCGGTCGCGGAATTCACCCACACCGTCCTGTGCAACACCTCATCCGGCGCCTGGCCGATCGCGCGACGCCTCGAGGAGCTTCTCCCCAGCTGACGCAGCCCTTTAGGAGGCCAGGCGGCACAGCCAGCCCCACTCCTTGCCGGGGCGGGAGGCGACGGGCGTGGTGCCCGCCACCCACTGCGGCAGGATCGGGGCGCGCTTGGGCTTGGTGTCCCTGGGTGACTGGTCGCTGGGCAACCCGACGCGCAGGACGTCGATGCCGCGCACCGCGTCCACCGTGTAGACCAGGTTGCTGGACCGGTCGGTGACCCGACCACGACCGTTGCGCACCGGCACCCAATAGGCCGCCCACGTCTCCATGGCTCCGGTGAAGTAGTAGCCGACCTGCTTGATGTTGCGGGGGTTGCGGACGTCCAGGATGCGGGTGCCCTGCTGGTACCAGCCCTGCGCCACGAAGCCCGGCTGGTTGTAGTCGAAGTAGTGGGCGGAACAGAAGGCGCCCCGTCGGCGTGGTGGTCTTGCTGTCCAGCAGCTCGGTGTTCCAGCGGTCCAGGGACCGCATGGTGCCCTTGCCGGCTTGGCCCTTGGGGTTGTCCTTGGCGTATTGGCCGGCGTGCAGGTATGGGACTTGCCACGTCTGGAACGAGCCCTCGTAGTCGCCGCACTGCCCGACGTTGGGACTGATCTGCAGGTAGTCCTCTTCGGTGACGAGGAAGACGTTGCCGCGCCGCAGGCTGGGCGCGCCCGACGTCAGCCGCCCGTTGGACCCGCGCGTGTGGCGGAACGAGCGCGCGTTGGGCCGGAACGAGTTGTGGTGGATGAAGTTGTTGTACGGCTTGCCGGTGCAGTCGTCGGAGGCGACCCCGTCGGCGTCGGTGGAGTTCAGCGGCACCGGTTGCCGGGGCTTGGAGATGTCCAGGGCCACGCTGCCCTGACCGCCCACGTGCCACAGGATGCCGGCGTCGTCGAGATCCTCGTCGTGTCCCGACGGCACCACCGAACGGTAGGTGTTGGCCATCTTGGGGTTCCGGAAGTTGCGCAGGTCGATGATCGACATCGCCCCCTGCGTGCGACCGTCGGAGTAGGCGTACTCGCAGGTCGGCGTGCCGCAGGAGATCGTGTGCGTCCGTGTCGTGGTCGGGGTGTCGCCGACCACCTTGGGGTTGGTGGGGTCGGTGACTTCCACCACGACCGCGTGCCGGTTGTTGGTCGCGGTGGTCCCGTCGGGACTGACGATTGCCTCGTTGCTGGCGATGATGAGGAACTTGTCGCCGTTGGGCCGCTCGCCGAGGCTCATCGCCTCGTTCTGGTAGTTGACCAGGGGCGCGACGCCGAACCAACCGCGGCGCGGCGGGGTTGGCGATGTCGTAGACCTGCACCGCCTTGAGGGTCGACACGTAGGCGTGCGGGGTGTTCGACGAGAACTGCAGCGAAATCGCGCCGACCGCCTCCGGCAGGTTGGCCAGGAGCTTGACGTTGTCGCTGGCCACCAGCGGCGGGTCCAGCGCGGCGAGAGCACGACCGGGCGCCGCTCCCAACGCCAGCAGGCAGGCAAGCAGCGACAGCAGCAGACGGCGACGCAGGCGAGGCACGGGCTTGGCTCCTTGAAGGCTTGGCAACAGCGGGCCGGCGGTGTTGTTGCCCATGGCTTTCGACGCCAGGCGGGAGTTCCTGCCGGCTGGTTAGGATGCCGTCCCCAAGCAGCGAAGCACCTAGGACAACGGAGCGGATGACCGACCTGCAGACCCTGCGCGTGGAGACCGACGAGCGCGGCGTCGCCACTGTGGCGATGGACCGTCCTGAGGTCCGCAACGCCTTCGATGACCGCCTGATCGCCGAGCTGACCGGCGTGGCGGCGGACCTGGGCGAGGATCGCGCCGTCCGCGTGGTCGTGCTGACCGGTGCCGGCGACGTCTTCAGCGCCGGTGCTGACCTGCACTGGATGCGATCGATGAAGACCTGGTCGTTCGACGACAACGTCGCCGACGCCAGCCGCATGAACGCGATGCTGCGGGCCTTGTACGTCCTGCCCAAGCCGCTCATCGGCAGGATCAACGGCGCCGCCCTGGGCGGCGGCAGCGGGCTGGCCGCCGTCTGCGACATCGCCATCGCGGCCGAGGGTGCCACGTTCGGCTTCACCGAGGTGGTGCTCGGCCTGGCGCCGGCGGTGATCTCGCCCTACGTCGTGCGCAAGGTCGGGCGCTCGTTCGCGCGCTCGGTGTTCGTGACCGGGGAGCGCTTCGGCCCCGAGCGCGCGCTGGCGGCCGGCCTGGTGCACCAGGTGGTGCCCGCCGCTGCGCTGAATGAGGCGGTCGAGGCCGCCGTGGCCCGCTGCTTGGCGGCCGGACCCCAAGCGGTGGCGGCAGCCAAGCGCCTGCCGGATCTCGCGCTGGCGCCGGTCGACGAGGCGGGCGCCGAGACCGTGCGCATCATCGCCGGGCTGCGGGTCGGAGACGAGGGCCAGGAGGGCATGCAAGCCTTCTTCGACCGCCGGCCGCCGTCGTGGGCGGCGAAGCGGGAAACCAGGCACGGGCAGTCAGCTTGAGCGCGCCACCCTGCCACCGCAGAAGTGCGTAGCCGTGTTCGACACCGTTCTGGTCGCCAACCGTGGCGAGATCGCCTGCCGGATCATCGGGACGCTGGACAGTCTCGGGATCCGCTCGGTGGCGGTCTACAGCGACGCCGACGAGGGCGCGCTGCACGTTATGCAAGCCGGCGAGGCTGTGCGCCTCGGCCCGACACCACCGTCCGAGTCGTACCTGTCGATCGCCCGCGTCGTGGAAGCGGCCAGACGCACCGGCGCGCAGGCGATCCACCCCGGGTACGGCTTCCTGTCGGAGAACGCCGCGTTCGCCCGCGCCTGCGCCAAGGCGGGCATCACCTTCATCGGACCGCCCCCCGAGGCCATGGAGGCGATGGGCGACAAGATCAGCGCCAAGCGCGCGGCCGAAGCCGCCGGCGTGCCGGTGGTGCCTGGGATCCATCGACCCGGCATGACCGACGCGGAGCTGGCGGC
>JALZLC010000142.1 GCA_030858885.1 Actinomycetota bacterium | reverse complement strand
GTCCACGGGCCCGCGGTTGGCCGGTCGCATCCGCCGGCTGCGCCGAGCCTGACCGGGCAGGCGGAGCACGGCCAGCAGCCGTTCAACCTCCCGGCGCTCGGTGTCGGTCAGAGCGGTAACGTCACGTTCGCGCAGCACCTCGGTGGCGCTGGCTCCGGCGGTCAGCGGGCTGGGCTGCGTCTCCTCCCCATCGGCGGGTAAAGCCTGCCGGTCGACCAGCGCCGTCCGCACCACGGCGCGCGTTGCGGTCGTCCGCCGCGTGTCGCCGCGCGTGACCTCACCGTCGAAGAACGCCCGGAACGCCCGGTCGTAGCGATCGAAGTCGGCAGGCCCGGCGCACAGCGTGAATCGCCCGCACCAGTACACGTCGCTGCGCCGGGCGGGATTGAGCACGCCCAGACAGCGGACCAGCTCGGCTACCCGGTCGGGGCTGGCAGCGACCCCCGCCGCCCGCAGCGTCCTGGCCAGGCCGACAACCGTGCCAAGCGCGTCGATCTCACGCACCGGCCACGGCCTCACGCACGAGCGCGCCCACATCGAGGCGCCGGGCACGCTCCTGATCCTCCCGGTACTTGAGGACCGAGCCGAGTGTGGCGCTGGCCCGCTCGGCGTCCAGCGTCTCGGCCCCAAGGGCAATCAGCGCCTGGGTCCAGTCCAGCGTCTCGGCGACGCCAGGAGGCTTGAACAGATCCTGGCTGCGCAGCGCCTGCACCGCCGCTGCCACCTGCTCCACCAGCAGCCTGCTGGCCTCCGGCAGCCTGGTACGCACGATCGCCACCTCGCGGGCGAAGTCCGGATGATCGAGCCAATGGTAGTAGCAGCGACGCTTCAGCGCGTCGTGAACCTCTCGCGTCCGGTTGGAGGTGACGACCACCACCGGAGGCGTCGCCGCCCGGATGGTGCCCAACTCGGGCACGGTGACGGTGAAGTCGGACAGGATCTCCAACAGGAACGCCTCGAACTCGTCGTCGGCGCGGTCGATCTCGTCGATCAGCAGCACGCTTGGCGTCGTCTCCAGCGCCGCCAGCAGCGGCCGCGCCACCAGGAATCGCCGGTCGTACAGCTCCCCCTCGAGCGCCTCGGCGTCCGCAGTGCGCCCTGTGGCCTCCGCCGCGCGCACGTGCAGCAGCTGGCGAGGGAAGTCCCAGTCGTACAGCGCTTGAGTGGCGTCGATGCCCTCGTAGCACTGCAGCCGGATCAGCGGCGCGCCGAGCAACAACGCCAGGACCTTTCCGACCTCGGTCTTGCCAACGCCGGCCTCGCCCTCCAGGAACAGAGGACGGTGGAGCCGCAGCGCCAGGTAGCAGGCGGTGGCCAGCCCTTCGTCGGCCAGGTACCCGTGATCGGCCAGCCGCGAGCGCAGCGCGGCGACGTCGAGGATGCCGGCGGGCAGCGACCCCTGGCCAGCCGAGCTCACGCCCCGAGCGCCCGCTCCAGAGCTCGACGCGTCAGGACCTGTGCCAGGTGCCGCCGGTAGTCGGGCTTGGCGTTCAGGTCGGTGGGCGGGTCGGTGCCGTCGGCGGCCCGCGCCGCGGCGTCGGCCACCGCGTCGAGAGCGGCTCCCGCCAGGGCCGACTCGGTGGCGGTGGCCCGCACCGGGGTCGGTCCCATGTTCGTCAGCGCCACCCGGGCCTCGCGGATGGTGCCGTTGTCCCGGCGCACCAGGGCGCAGGAGGCGACGATCGCCCAGGCCTGGGCAACCCGGTTGAACTTCTCGTAGTGGTAGCCCCAACCCGATCCCTGGCGGCCGCCGGTGGCCAGCTTGGGAACGCGGACTCCGGTCAGCACCTCGTCGGGCTCCAGGACCGTCTGCAGGTAGTCGACGAAGAAGTCCGCGGCCGCGATGCCGCGGCTGCCGTTGGGCCCTTGCGCGACGAGCTGGCCGTCGAGGGCCAGCACTACGGTGGGCAGGTCGCCGGCCGCGTCAGCATGGGCAAGGGCGCCGCCGATCGTTCCACGGTGACGGACCTGGGGGTCCCCTACCGTCGCCGTGGCCTCTGACAAGATCCCGCAGTGCGCCTGGATCAGCCGGTCATGGGCGACGTCGTGGTGGGTCGTGCAAGCCCCGATGAGCAGGGTGTCGCCCTCGTCCGTCACGCCGCGCATCGAGTCGACGCGGGTCACGTCGATGAGCACCTCAGGGTAGGCCAGCCGCAGCCGCATCAACGGCAGCAGGCTGTGACCGCCGGCGAGGATCTTGGCCTCATCGCCGTGCTCCACCAGCGCCTCCACGGCGGCCTCGGGGCTGTCGACGCGCAGGTACTCGAAGTCGGCGGGGATCATTGGGCACCCCCGGCGCTGTCGGTCTGCCGCAGGGTCTCGTGGTCTGCAGCAGGCACTGCGGCGGCCGAAGTCTGGTCGTCACCACAATGGATCGCCCGCCACACCCGTTCGGGTGAGCAGGGCATGCGGATGTCGTTGACCCCCAGGTGGCGCAGTGCGTCGACGACGGCGTTGACCACGGCGGGGGTCGAGGCGATGGTGCCGGCCTCGCCCACGCCCTTGACGCCCAGCGCGTTCGATGTGGCGGGCGTCTCCGTGCGGTCGGTGACGAAGGTGGGGACGTCCGGCGCTCCCGGCACCAGGTAGTCCACGAGCGTGCCCGTGACGAGGTTGCCCTCGCTGTCGTAGATGGCCTCCTCGTACAGCGCCTGGGCGATGCCCTGGGCCAGGCCGCCGTGCACCTGCCCCTCCACGATCATGGGGTTGACCACCTTGCCGACATCGTCGACGCAGACATAGGAGCGGATGTCCACCATGCCGGTCTCGGTGTCGACCTCCACAGCGCACAGGTGTGTGCCGTGCGGGAACGAGAAGTTCTCCGGGTCGAACACGGTGGAGCCGGTCAGGTCCGGCTCCATGTCGTCTGGCATGTCATGGGCGGCGAAGACCGCCAGCGCCACCTCACCGAGGGTCTTGCTGGCCTCCGGCGACCCTCGCACGCTGAAGGCACCGTCCCGGAACTCGATGTCCCCCTCGGCGGCCTCCAGTAGGTGCGCGGCCACTCGCTTGGCCTTGTCGATGACCTTGCCGGCGGCCATCTGCACGGCCACGCCGCCAACAACCAGAGACCGCGAGCCATAGGTGTCCATCCCCATCGGCGCGACATGGGTGTCGCCGTGCAGGACCTCGACGTCCTCGAAGGCGACACTGAGGGCGTCTGCCGCGATCTGGCTCCAGGCAGTGACATGGCCCTGCCCGTGTGGTGACGTGCCAGTGACGACTTCGATCTTGCCGGTCGGCAGCACACGGACGGTTGCCGCCTCCCAGCCGCCGGCGGCGTAGGACAGGCTGCCAAGGACTCGCGACGGCGCCAGCCCGCACATCTCGGTGAACGTCGAGATGCCGATGCCCAGCTGCATGCAGTCGCCTGACTCGCGGCGGCGGACTTGCTCGGCGCGCAGCTCGTCGTAGCCGAACAACTCCAACGCCTTGTCAGTGGCGGCCTCGTAGTTGCCACTGTCGTAGGTCAGCCCGGCGATCGTATCGTACGGGAACTCCTCGTGGCGGATCCAGTTGCGCCGTCGCAGCTCCAGCGGCTCCATACCGAGCTCGACGGCCAGTTCGTCCATGATCCGCTCGATGGCGAACGTCGCCTCAGGCCGGCCGGCCCCTCGGTACGCGTCCGTCGGGGTCTTGGTCGTGAAGACCCCGGTGCAGCGAAAGTCGTAGGCGTCCATCTTGTAGATCCCTGGGTACATGAAGGCGCCGAGCAGCGGGATACCCGGCGTGACCAGCTGCAGGTAGGCGCCCATATCGGCCTTGAGGTCGACCTTGAGGCCACGCAGACGGCCGTTGCGGTCGGCGGCGAGGGCGATGTCCTGGATCTGGTCGCGGCCGTGGATCGTGGCCTGGTAGCCCTCGCTGCGCGACTCGGTCCACTTGATGGGACGACCGAGTCGCTTGGCCACGATCAGGGCGATGACCTCCTCGGCGTAGACATTCAGCTTGGAACCGAAGCCGCCCCCGACGTCTGGGGCGACCACGCGCAGCTTGTGCTCGGGTAGGCCGGTCGTCAGCGCCAGCATCAGCTTGAGGATGTGTGGGATCTGCGTCGACGAGTAGACGGTGTACTCGTCGGCGGCGGCGATCGGTGCCACCACGACGGCGCGTGGCTCGATCGCGGTGGGCAGCAGCCGCTGCTGGATGAAACGGCGCTCCACCACGACCTCGGCGCTGGAGAACGCCGCGTCGACGTCACCGTTGGACAGCGGCCACACAAAGCAGGTGTTGGTGCCTTTGTCGGCGTGGACCAGGTCACTGTCGGTCAGTGCGGCCTCCATGTCGACCACGGCCGGCAGCGGCTCGTACTCGACGGCGATGGCCTCCAGGGCGTCCGCGGCGCTGTAGCGATCCCGCGCTACCACCACTGCGACGCCGTCACCGACATAGCGCACCTCCTCAGTCGCCAACGGCGGATGCTCGGGGCTGACCATGTCCTCGGTCACCGGCCAGGCGCACGGCAGGCTCCCCAGGTCGGCAGCGAGGTCGGCGCCCGAGAAGGCGGCCATCACGCCGGAAACCCGCAGCGCTTGCGACACGTCGATCGACGCGATCCTGGCGTGGGCCATGGGGCTGCGCAGCACGGCCATGTGCAGCATGCCGGGGAACACCAGGTTGTCGGTCCACGCCGCCTGGCCTGTGACCAGCCGCGCGTCCTCCTTGCGCAGCCTGGAGGCGCCGACCTGTCGGCTGGCGTCGGGGGTGGTGACCTGACCGTGTTCGACGAGCTCGTCGGCGACGACCTCCGGATCGATCTTGCTCACCGCGCCACCTCCTGCTGCGTGGCAGTGTTGTCGCCTGCCATGGTCTCGGCCGCCTTTCGTACTGCCCGCACGATGTTCTGGTAACCCGTGCAGCGGCAGAGGTTGCCTTCCAGGCCGAGGCGGATCTCCTCGTCGCTGGGGTCCGGGTTCTCCGCGAGCAGGTCGACCGACGCCATGATCATGCCGGGGGTGCAGTACCCGCACTGCAACCCATGCTCAGTGTGGAAGGCCCGCTGCAACGGGTGCCAATCCCCATTGCTGGACAAGCCCTGGATAGTGGTGATGTCGCTGCCGTCGACCTGGGCCGCCAGGACGGTGCAGCTCTTGACGCTGTGGCCGTCCATCATCACGGTGCAGGCACCGCAATTGGACGTGTCGCATCCGACGTTCGTCCCGGTCAGGCCCAACCGCTCTCGCAGGTAGTGGACCAGCAGCAACCGCGACTCGACCTCGTCGTCGTAGGCGGTCCCATCGACCTTAACCTGGATGCGGGGCATACAGTCCTCCTGTTCAAGACGAAGGACGGCGACGGCCGACACCGTCGTCAGTCCGCCGCACAGCGATGGGTGGACGACCTTCGTTATGGCGGGAACGATAGGACGACAACATGTTCTTGGAAAGGGGTCTGGCACGCTTGGTCCCATGAACCAGCCACGTGACAGGGCAGGTTCGGGGCCTTTGGTCCCGGATCCGCACGTCGACCTGCTGGTGCGCTACGCCGAGGCGACCTACGAGGCCGTCACCGGGCAGCGGCGCCGGCAGGCGCGCATCGCCCTGGCGATCGCCGTGCTGTTCGGGTTGCTGGCCTGCTTCGGTGCGCTGCGCTGGGCTGACTTGCGTGACCAGGCCGCGGCCACGCCCGACGCGGCGCTGGTGGAGGGCTTGGGCGTGACCCTGCCCGACCCCCGCCCGGCGCTGCTGCGCGTCGAGCTGCGGCTCCGCGCCTTTGTGTACGGCTCAGCGGCGATCGGCTTCGGCGGGGTGGCGTTGCTGGC